>CAXMNC010000114.1:0-31768 GCA_964194625.1 Acidiferrobacterales bacterium | reverse complement strand
AAACCATCGAGTTTGCCATTAAGTTCCGGCAACACCAAGCCAACCGCGGCGGCGGCACCAGTGCTGGTTGGAATTTGCGACATGGTGGCGGATCGCCCCCGGCGTAGATCAGAATGGTATACGTCATTAAGCACTTGATCGTTGGTGTAGGCATGGATGGTAGTCATGAGACCACGTTCGATACCGATCTTGTCATGCAACGGCTTAACCAACGGTGCCAAACAGTTAGTGGTGCAAGATGCGTTCGAGATCACCGTGTCCGAGGCCTTGAGGATGTTGTGATTCACACCATAGACGATGGTCGCATCCACGTCCTTACCGCCAGGAGCGGATATGATTACCTTCTTGGCACCCCCTTTTAGGTGCGCACTCGCCTTTTCCTTGCTGGCAAAAAGTCCAGTGCACTCCAGCACCAAACCCACGCCCAGGTCGCCCCATGGCAATTTGGCTGGATCACGCTCGGACAGCACGCGAATCCTGTCACCATTAACCACAAGATAGTCGCCGTCGACCTTCACCTCACCATTGAATCTCCCATGCACGGTATCAAATCGAGTTAGATGGGCGTTGGTCTCAGAGTTACCAAGATCATTGAGTGCGACAATATTGATTTCATCTGTGCGTCCAGCTTCGTACAGGGCACGCAACACATTGCGCCCAATTCGACCGTAACCATTAATACCAACCTTGATCGCCATAACTAAATCTCCGAATCCTGCGTCATCACTCAGGTGGCTTTAGAGCCACGTGCTACCAATCTTTCTGTCGTCTCCGCTACGTTCGCCCCAGTGAATCCGAAATGTTCCATCAAGGTATCGCCAGGCGCTGACTCGCCGAAACGATTAATCCCGACCACAGCGCCGTTCAAACCGACGTATTTAAGCCAATAATCGGTCACACCCGCCTCCACTGCCACGCGTTTGCTAACAGCTGGCGGCAAAACCGCTTCTCGATAATCCGCACTCTGAGAATCGAATACCTGCGTGCATGGCATGGACACCACCCGTGCGCTTATGCCTTTCTCCCTCAAAAGTTTTTGCGCTTCCATGGCTACCCCGACCTCGGAGCCGGTGGCGATGATAATCGCATCCAGCGTAGCGCTATCAGATTCACTAAGCACGTAGCCGCCGCGGGCGATGTTAGAAATAGCCTTGTCATCGCGTGGTTGGCAGGCTAGGCCTTGTCGTGTGAATATGAGACTGCTTGGTCCATCGCTTCTTTCGATTGCCGCCTTCCATGCCACCGCCGATTCGACAACGTCGCACGGGCGCCATAGCACCATGTTGGGGATCATGCGTAACGACGCCAGATGCTCGATCGGTTGGTGGGTTGGTCCATCTTCGCCGAGGCCGATAGAATCGTGGGTGTAAACAAAAATACTATGTGCCGGTATCAGCGCCGACATACGCACCGCGTTACGCGCGTAGTCCGAAAACACTAAGAACGTGCCACCATAGGGAATAAACCCCCCATGTCGTGCGAGGCCATTGAGAATCGCCGACATCGCAAATTCACGCACGCCGAAGTAGATATAGTTGCCGTCGGGCTCGCCATCACTAATCGGCTGCGACCCCGACCAATTGGTATTGTTTGAACCCGTTAAGTCAGCCGAGCCACCGATTAACTCCGGCAGCAGCGGACCATAGCCGTTGAGTGCCGCCTGTGAGGCCTTGCGGGTGGCCATGGTTTCCCCTTTGGCGGCGACGTCACGGATGAATGCTTGCGATTTCTCATCCCAGTCGGCCGGCAAATCACCGTTGATACGACGTTCGAGCTCGGCTGCGAGATCGGGGTATTGTTGCCTGTAGGCGGCCATTTTGGTGTTCCACTGCTGTTCGTTTTCCGCGCCTTTGGCCTTGGCGTCCCAACCGGCATAGATCTCCGGTGGAATAACAAACGGCGGGTGCTTCCAGCCCAAGTGGTCACGTGTCGCCGCGATCTCTTCTTCACCCAATGCCGCACCGTGCGCTGTGTGTGTCCCCGCAAGCTTGGGGGCACCGTAGCCAATTACTGTCTTACAACAGATTAGACTCGGCTTGGCATGCACCGAGCGCGCCTCGGCGATCGCCTTGTCCACCGCGTCAGCACTATGGCCATCGACATTGGCAATCACGTGCCAGCCGTAGGCCTCGAAACGCTTGGGCGTGTCGTCGGTAAACCATCCCTCGACCTTTCCATCAATCGAAATACCGTTGTCGTCATAGAACATAATCAGCTTGCCGAGGCCGAGCGTACCCGCCAGCGAACAGGCCTCGTGTGAAATGCCTTCCATCAGGCAACCGTCGCCGGCAAACACATAGGTAAAATGATCTATGACTTCGTGGCCTTCGCGGTTGAATCGGCTTGCCATTGTCCTTTCCGCAATCGCCATGCCCACCGCGTTGGCGAGGCCCTGGCCCAGGGGGCCGGTGGTGGTTTCGATTCCAGGTGTGATCCCGTACTCGGGGTGCCCGGGGGTCTTGGAGCGGAGCTGCCGAAGATTCTTGATTTCATCCATAGACAAGTCATAGCCGGAGAGATGCAGCAGGCTATAGAGCAACATCGACCCATGCCCATTGGAGATGACAAAACGATCGCGATTGAACCACTGGGGATTCCCAGGGTTGTGCCGCAGATAGCCATTCCAAAGCACTTGCGCCAGGTCCGCCATGCCCATGGGCATACCTGGATGTCCGTTTTTGGCTTTTTGCACCGCATCCATGCTCAACGCGCGAATGGCATTGGCAAGCTCGCGACGGTTTGATACCGCGTGTTCCGGTTTTGCTGACATCGGAGATCCCTCGGTTAACAAGTCGTCGGACCCTTGTTATCTCGCGCATACGGCGCCAGACGGTCCGGCTCGGACCAAGTTTGGCCAATCTAGCAACAAAAAACCCTTGGCACCGGAACACCCATTTTCGCCAAGGGATTATCAACTAGTCATTGCTAGCAACAACTTACGGCCACTTGTGCCCGCGGTGGTAGTGACTCACCCGCACCTATTCTCCCTCACGGCGTGCGCGGCAGCAATAGGTGTTCTATCGATAGGCAAATTTAAGCGACCCCTTCCCACCGGTAAGCCACATCGCGCACAGGCTTGGCCCACCACAGATAGCCGTGGTACAGCATTGGTCTACCACGTCGGCGGAACAGGGCAACGGATATCAACCCAGAACACGAACGGCTGGGCTCGCCTCGAACAGCCGCTGGCGTGTACCATCAATCCTTATACATGTAGCTTGCATCGACAACCTGTAGCTCGCGACTGGTGTCAACATGAGCAATGAATCTTATAGACAACGAGATCTGGACGTGCTGTGGCATCCCTGCACACAAATGCAGGATCATGAAGGAAACCTGCCACTGTTGCCCATACGCCGTGGCCACGGTGTCTGGTTAGAAGACTTTGACGGCAATCGCTACATCGACGCCATCAGTTCATGGTGGGTCAACCTATTCGGACATGCGAACCCACGAATTAATCAGGCCATTGCCGCTCAGGCTGAAAACCTTGAACACGTAATCCTCGCCGGCTGTACCCATGAACCTGTTATTACCCTATCCGAAAGAGTCGTCTCGCTTACCCCGCCAGACTTGAGCCGTTGTTTCTACGCTGACTGCGGTTCGGCGGCGGTAGAAATCGCCTTGAAGATGAGCTTTCACTATTGGCTGAACTGTGGCTACAAAAACAAAACACGGTTCATCAATATTTCTAACAGTTATCATGGCGAGACCTTAGGCGCCCTATCGGTTGGCGACGTAGCGATATTTAAGGAAACCTATGCACCCCTGTTGATGCAGCCAATCACGGCGAAATCACCCGATAGCTTCTACTGTGGGTCCGGCGAGTCCTGGGAACAACATGCAATACGTATGTTCGCTGACATGGAAGCAGTACTAGAAAAACACGCGGAAACCACCTGCGCTGTCATTGTTGAACCGTTAGTTCAATGTGCCGGTAACATGCGTATGTATCATCCAACCTATCTCAAGCTGCTGCGGCAAGCCTGTGATAAGTATCAGGTACATCTGATTGCCGATGAAATAGCCGTCGGCTTCGGTCGCACCGGCACATTGTTCGCTTGCGAGCAGGCGGACATCACCCCCGATCTGTTGTTACTTGGCAAGGGGCTTACTGGTGGGTACCTGCCGTTGTGCATCTGTGTAACAACAGAAAAGATCTATGCGGCGTTCTACGCTGATTACACCGAGCAGAAGGCATTTTTGCATTCTCATAGCTATACCGGGAATCCACTGGCCTGCGCTGCCGCGCTCGCAACGCTAGATATCTTTGACGAGGACGACGTCATAGAGCAGAACAAGGTTCTGTCAAATCACATGGCAAAAGTACGTCCACGTTTCGAGGACCACCCACACGTCGGTCAGGTGCGTCAAACCGGCATGATTTTGGCGATCGAGATGGTGGCCGATAAGTCCAACCGAACCAGCTATCCCTGGCGGCAACGGCGCGGCCTCAAGGTTTATCGCCATGGCCTATCGCATGGCACATTACTACGACCCCTCGGCGATGTGATTTATTTCATGCCGCCCTACGTGATTAGTCTTGATGAAATCGATCAGCTAGCGCAAGTAGCTTGGGACGGGATCAATATTGCTACATCATCGTAAGTGTTGTGCAAATAACACGAAAGAAAAAATTAGATTTCGTTGTTACGACTCACGGTTCACGAGGCTACGGATAAAACACGGTTTTAAGCGCGCCCATATCCGGTATGAGCAGCGTTTTCTCCCTCAGTTTCACCGTGGCCGCCACGTAGTCGCTCTCCACCGCGCCGGCTGTATTGGGAACGAGATGGCTATTGCTGTCGATGACGTGAGGTTGTGGGTCGTGCGCGCTAAGGACACCAAAAAAATCCCCATCGTTCGCGCCCGGCAATGGATAGAACACGATAATCTTGGAACGCGGCCCAGGCGTGGTAATGGTGCCTGCCAACAATGCCTCGAACGAAACGACAACCACCGCCTTCGTTCGCCAACCGGTGACTCCCAACGCCCACGGCGGCGCCAGGGGTAATGGGCTCAGCTCACCAACATTGATGACCTCGGCGATGGTTGCACTCGGTACTAACAGCGGGAGTCTGCCGGTCGGGATCTCGATCAAGTGAATACTTTGCTGGGCTTGGGCCGCCACGTCGATTAGCCTCCCAAGTCGTGCAGAAACGTCGTTAACACCTCGGGGTCAAAAACCAAGATGGCCTGTGACCCGCGTACCCAAGCGCCAGAGAACAGGTGACCCGCCGTGGTAGCAAGCGGGCCTAATGGTGTGAATGGTGTGACCTGTGCTTCCCCCTCAGGGAGCAACTGGACCTGGTCAGCAATCAATCCTACCGGCGTCGGTTGCGCCTCCAAGAATATAGCCCGCTCCCAATCATCACGTTGCGCGACCTTGAAATCACGATCGAGACAATAGGCCGGCCATCGCGTGCCATCATGCGACCGCCACGCACATACCCGCCCGGTTCCGGTTTTGTTTATCTCCAGACTATCGCGTTGGTCGATAGCAACGCTCACACTGCCGGATATCAAATAATATGCGCCTGCGAGGCTGAAGCGCAGGTATTGATTGGAATCTCTCAAGCCCCCGCCCCCGGTCTAAGTATTAAACACGGACAAGCCGCATCCGTCAGTGGACAGTTTCACGCACCAACAACTCATCGATGTTCTTGAAGAGATCGTCCTCGTGGTAGGGTTTGCTCATATAGAGGTCGACACCTAACTCGAAGGCACGTTGCCTGTGCTTGTCCCCCGCGCGTGATGTGATTATTATTATTGGAATGTGTTCTAGTCGAGGGTCGCCACGTATGCGAGACACAAGTTCATAGCCATCCATACGCGGCATCTCGATATCCACAAGCATGATATCTGCAACATGTTCCCGAAGTTGCTCAAGCGCGTCCTGGCCGTCTTTCGCTGTCAGTACTTCCATGCCACGCTTCTGCAGATGCTTACCCGTCACCTTACGCACAGTCAGGGAGTCATCCACAACCATGATAACGGGATGTCGCTTGCTGGGTCGCACTGCAACTTCAGGCTCTGGCGCATGTTCCACTTGCATGGCAGCGTCGGTCAGCCACAGGCCAGCAATATCGAGAATCAATAAGACTTTGCCGTCGCCTAATATGGTCGCGCCGGCAAGTCCCTTGAGCTCGCTTAGTTGTGGCCCTAGCGCCTTAACAACGATTTCTTTAGTGCCCACAAAACCGTCTACCTGAATTGCGACTTCTCGGGTACCAATTTTGGCCAACAATACCGGCACCTTGCCGCTACCGTTGCGGGGAGAAGAAATCCCGAGACGCGTGCCGACATGCATAAAAGCGTAGACCTGATCGTTATAGGTCAGCAGTGGGTTATTACCCAGGGAGATACTCAGTTGTTCGGCTGGGACCTCGAGGATGTTCATAAGTGCTGACAACGGCACGGCGAAAAACTGCTCGCCAACATACACCAGTAGCGCTTGCATGACAGACAAAGTCACCGGCAGGTGGATGGTAAACGTCGTACCCTGGCCCGGAACCGTGGCCACCGACATATTGCCGCCCAGTTGCTTGATTTCATTTTCCACTACATCCATACCGACCCCTCGTCCCGAGAGATGGGTCACTTCACGCGCGGTGGAGAATCCGGAGACGAGGATGAATTGGATCAACTCATCGTCTGGTAACTCTTTATCTTCGCTAATGAGACCATTAGCTATGGCACGATGGCGAATCGCATCGATATTTAGTCCAGCACCGTCGTCGGAGAAACGGATGGCGATTTCCGTTCCCTCATGACGAGTATCGATGGTGATGCGTCCGACCGCTGGTTTGCCGGCTTGTTGACGCTCTGCTTCGCTTTCTATGCCATGGTCCAGCGAGTTTCTTATCATATGCTCAAACGGCCCCATCATTCGCTCGAGCACGTTTCTATCAACGTCAACATCCGGTCCCGTTGTCTGTAACTCAACACGTTTGTCGAGTTCACGCGCAGTTTGACGCGTTATGTGCCTAAGCCTGGCCGACTGGGTTGAAAACGCAATCATGCGCGTACTCATTAAACCTTCTTGCAAACTGGTGTTAATCCGAGCCTGCTGCTGCAGTACGGTTTCGGCCTCACCGGCAAATGTGTCAAGATTAATCTGAATCTGGGACAAATCGTGCAGACTTTCGGTCAGACCGCGTGACAGTTGCTGCAACCGGGAATATCGATCGAGTTCGAGTGGATCAAATCCTGAACTCGACTCCGTTTCGTCGGCCTGCTCAGTCTTATAAAGAATCTGCGACTCAGACTGGATCTCCAGTTCCCGTAGCTGTTCACGAAAACGTGAAACGTTGCGGTTTAATTCCCCTAGATTGTCGCGCAGACCGTAGACCTGTTGCTCCATACGCGATCGCGCGATGGTCACCTCGCCGGCGTCGTTCACAAGATCGGTAAGAACAGCCGTTCGCACTCTAACCTGTCCGCGGCGATCTCTCCTTTCGCGCGTCGGCTCCGCTGGGCCATCGCCGCGGGATTTGCGTTCGATGCGTTGCCCCGGAATGGTGCTGTCATCAGACGCTGGTGGCACCGACTCGACAGCGCGTAGATTTTCAACTGGCATTGCTGTCCCTGCGTCAGCGGCTTCTGGCTGGTCTTCGGTCGGCGTTGCCACTTCGTCGTCGACCAGCGGTTCACCCGCCAGCATGCGCTCGATCTTGTTGTTAAGCTTATCTACACTCGACAAAGGCTGCGCGTGGCGTATTTGATCGAGGTGCGTGACCAGAGTGTCGTGTACTTCATCGAGCAGATCGAATAATTGAGGAGTTGGTGCTATTTGGTCTTCCTCGACACGCCTTAACAAATCTTCCGTTACGTGCGCCAAATTACCGACAACCATCGCACTTGCCATGCGTGCGCCACCTTTTAGAGTGTGCAAGGCGCGCTTCATATCTTCGACCGCCTGTACTTGAGCTTGATCGGCGCGCCATTGCATTAACGATTCATCGATCACCCCGAGAAGATCAGTCGCCTCTTCCAAGAAAACATCGACAAGCTCCGCATCAATATCCTCGTCGATGATTCCAGCCGGGGCAGGGGTCGGTTTGGGCGGCGCACTCGGTTTGCGGCGCTCAACGATTCCAGGGGCTACTTCACGTTGCCCTTGCGGTGGCGCTGCGGCTATAGGTCCTTCAGAAGATTCAGACGCAGGTAGGCGTATCATCTCATTGCGCGCACGTCGACTAAGTGCTTGGAATCGATCGCGCACTTCGCGGGCCGTGGTCGCGGACTCGTCATTGAGGTGCGCCAGCAAACTACTTATGCACACGAGTAATTCATCCAGCAGCGCCAGGTTCGGCCGTTCCAAGGGGTGTCGTGCTACATCCAGTGTCCGCAGTACCCGCTCCATTACGCCGCAGGCCTCCGACATCGAACGTAGGCCGACCGAATGTGCGCCGCCGTGCAGTGTGTGGACCGCGAGCAGTAAATTCGGCGACACCATGCAGCTGCCACCGGCCTCCCGACACGTCGCGATCTCCTGTTGCACTGTATGCAGATGTCCCTCTGTCTCACTCATGAAGATCTGCCGCAGAGTCGGCTCAAGCTCAGGGAGGATGGATTCGACCTCCGGACTCGGCGCGGGTTCATTCGGGACCGCTTCGACACTGGTGGTGTCATCGGGTACGGGCTCGCTGGATGCAGACTCGTCGATGGCCGCTTCGTCAGGCGTGGGTGTTGGCGGTGCGGTCTTCGGCGCCGGTGCTGCCACCGGAAGCTCACCACTTGCGAGCGCGAGCGCGCGCTGACGTAAAGATTCAATGTCCTCACTAGGCGCAGCACCACCTTCCAAATGATCAATCATGGCCGGCAGCACATCGGTAGCCTTGGCCACCAGATCAAAAACCGCATCGGAATGGGTAATCTTACCGTCGCGAACCTTGTTTAGGAGACTTTCGACCGCCCAGCCAAGTTCACCTATCTCCGAAGCACCGACCATTCGACCGCTGCCTTTGAGGGTATGGAAACCCCGCCTGACCTCTGCCAATGCGTCGGCGTTGCTGGGATCGTTACCCCAGACCGGGAGTTCCTTATTTATAGTTTCCCGTACCTCACGCGCCTCTTCGGTAAAGATCTCAAGCATCTCCGGGTCGAGGGCTAGGTCGGGCGTGGCTGATGCTGGGGGTGGTGAGGGCTCGGCCGTTGGTGTCAAAGGCGGCTCGGGCGCTGGCATCTCGGCTTCATCAACCGGTGGCGTCGGCACCGGTTCATTGGCTGCGACTGAGGTCGGTGCCATATCGGCAGCGACCCCGGCAAGCTCAGCCGCCGTGGCCTCAGCGATCTGCGTAAGGTCAGCTGTCTCAGTACCACTTACCTCAGCCGGGACAGCGCTGACCGGTTCGGTCGCTACCGCTACCTGCCCCGCGTCGATAACCAGGTGCTCGCGCGAAAGCGCCACTATCGCGTCCACCGAACGCTTGAAGGTCTCGCTGATTTCTCCAGAGAGCTGGCTTGGGTCCTCAGCCACGATTGACAGCAAGGTGCCAGTCTCAGTGCTGATCCGTTCAATCTTCTCGTGTCCCTGGGCCTGCGCAAGTACGGTAACATGCTCGAGGCGCTGTCGTAACGCGTTCGCCGTTTCTCGATTCGTTGGATCCTCAATCCATAAGCTTAGATTGCTTTGGATATCATCGATCAGCGTACTCGGATCGAGCTCGCCCGCCTCCGCCACTCTGATCACCATGTGCATGTCGTTGACAGCCGCATCCATAAGATCGTCGATGTCTACGCGACCCAATTGCAGACCTTCGGCGTGTGCCGACAAGGTGCCGATGCACACGGCCAGGGCATCCATCACCGCATGATTGGGTGTCAGCGTGCCGGCACGAATCTCGTCGAGACGAGCACCGACGACCTCGGCAAGTTCGAGCGCCCGCGTCTCACCCAAGATCTGTAAAGCACCGTGGATTTGGCCCATCTGGTCCGGAATCTCGGCGAGAGCGCTAAGGTCAGTCGTATCGGCCGCAAATGTCTCGACCGCTTCCTCGACCTTGGTCAGATTAATGCGGATTTCGCTGGCGACAACCCCCACCAGTTCGCCAAACTCGGTATCGGATACCTCCGACACTTCAATACCATCAACATCGGGAACGTCACCACCATCTGCTTCAAGCAGACCATGCAACGCCTTGGTCCAGTCTTCAATGTTCGACTTCCAGCTCGGCGTCCAAATGTCACGCGCACAGTTCTCAACAAATAACAGCGAATGTGCCATGCGCATAGAGACTTCCTCGGACGCCTCAAGCTTGCCGTCTACCACCGCCTCGGCAACACCCTCCAGTTCATCGACCAACCGCTTAAGGCTGGGAATGCCCAAGAGATCCATCGTACTCGACATCTTGCGAAGCAAGTCGAGTAGCGGCTCCAGTGACGTAACGTCCTCTCGATCGGGATCGAAGTAACCTGCGAGCAGCTCTTGCGCGGATTGCGTCTCTTGCCCCAGCGCCATGGATACGGAACGAATCGTATCTGCTTCCGGTATCTCGACGGTCTGCCCATCCTCACTAACCGCCGAGCCTAACAGCGCATCAAGATCGAATGCGCGGCGTAGCTGCGTAACTTTTGGTCCGTCGGACTTAACCGCGCCAAGTTGAAACAACATGGCTTTTACGAGAGACTCCGAGGTATTGCGCAATACGCTTTTTTCAGTGCCGTCTATCAGCTTTTTTATTTGCTGGTCGAGTCGGGCGACAAGTTTTTTTCGTTCGTCTGTTGCATCCAGTTCGTTCGCACCTAACCCCTCAAGCAATCCGCTCGCGACCCAAAATAACTGTTCGACCACACCGACGGGGGTGTGGTGCTCAAGCTCCGCGACCGTCGCTACAATCGATTCCAGTGACTTCGCGTCACTGGTGTCACGCAACCAACTGAGCAGAGCAACTTGAAACTGTGGTCGCAGCTTCTGCGCCAGCTCGGCGTATTCGGGTTCGCTCAGTTTCGATTCGTCGTCATCGTGCCGTGGCGGTCGAACGGACAAATCAGGCGTGAATAGCTGATCCTCGGAAACGCGCTCAGCCTTGCGCGCATCGCGAAATTCATTGATGGTTGGGAGCAACCGCAGCGGCGCGTCCATCTGGCCAAATTGCAATCCACCGAGATAATCGGGGAGCAGCAACATTGCACGCGTGAGCAGCTCGAACAGATTTTCATCCCCTTTGATCTTTTCCTCTAGGATATCCTCAGCCAGTACCTCCGCTTCGCTGGCTAACAACGCGGCACCATCGAGCTCGACCATCTGCAGGGTACCGACAACTTGGTGTAAGTGGGTAACGCAGAAACGCAGACGAGTATCGTCAGAGGGATTCTCGGCGAACGACTCAAGCGCGAGGTGCGCTTGCTTCAAACTCTCGTCGATTTCCGATTTGACCCAGCCGAGAGTGTTCGGGTCAATTTGACTACTCGTACTCATAGAAAACCCTTAAGCGCTCGCGCCATATACCGCTGCATCGATCGGCGTCGCTTCCACCGCTTCAAAAGAGAGCGCTTGGTGCGCCATATGACTGTCTCAAGCGGGCAACTTGAAGCCTGCTACTGAGGCTTGTAGTTCGCGCGCAAGGTCGGAAAGTTTACCGATAGATTCGGCCGTCTGCCGGGTACCCGACGAGGTCAAGGTTGTGGTCTCGCTGATCTGAGCCATGCTTCCGGATACGCTTGTTGCAGTTTCGGACTGTTCGAGCGCATCATGTGCAATCTGTACAATAAGATCCGACAGCTGCTCGGAAACGGATTCGATCTCACCCAGCGATTGGCCAGCGGTATCTGCCAGCCGCGTCGCTTCGACCACGCCGTTGGTCGCTTTCTCCATCGATGCCACCGCCTCGTTAGTATCAGTCTGAATCGTCTTCACGAGACCGGAGATCTGCTTGGTCGCTTCACCGGACCGTTCCGCGAGGCGCTGAACTTCGTCGGCCACGACCGCGAACCCGCGCCCTGCTTCACCGGCCATGGCGGCTTGGATCGCTGCATTGAGTGATAGGATGTTCGTCTGTTCGGCGATATCGTTGATAAGCTCGACGATGTCACCGATCTGCTGCGAGCTTTCACCAAGACGCTTGATGCGTTTTGCGGTCTCCTGTATTTGCTCGCGCATTTCGTCCATACCACGAATCGTGTTTTGCACCGCCTCAGAACCCCGTTTCGCGGTAGCCACTGATCCCTGCGCAACTTCGGCTGAATTTTCCGCGCTTTGTGACATGTCTTGCATAGACTTGGCCATCTCCATAACGCGGTCCGTGGTTTCGGTAATCTGCGCCGCCTGCTTGAGCGTCGCCTCGGTAAGCTCGGTGGCCGTTTGCCGACTGCGCTCTGACTCGACTGCCACTTGTTGCGCCGCATTCTTGATGCGATACACAAGGTTGCGCATCTCTCTCACAGCGAAGTTGATCGAATCGGCGATAGCGCCGGTTATCTGTTCCGTAACTTCAGGCTGAATCGTCAGGTCACCATCGGCAAGGTCGCCCATTTCATCGAGCAACTTTAGAATGGCATCCTGGGTCGTGCGATTCTGTTCGGCATTGGCTTGCGCACGATCTTGTTCATCGCTGACGAACTTCCAGCCCATCAAACCGAAGAGAATAAATCCCAAGGCCGCCAGACCGATGGTCAGAGGGATGAGCCACCTGCGTGATTCTGCCAGTGCGGTATATTTACCGACGAGATCTCTGGTTTTCGTCAACAATGCAGTGCTCAATTTGAACGCAGCGGCGCTGGCTTGTAGTGCGGCAATGTGCGGATCAGCGTGGTTCAAAATGCGATCCACCGGCGGGCCCATCTTTGTAAACACTTCGTCTGCCTGTCTCAGGGTCGCTTTTACGGCTGGCGGTGCACCTTGATTCAATCTTGTTAACGTAAATCCATAAAGCTCGGTATTCTCGGACAAGTTCGCGGCATCCAAGGCACTGACATCGCCGGCCACGAAAAGCTGCGCGTCCTGTTTGATAAGCTCACTTAGAAATCTCTGCTGGTAAGCGAGCTGCTCACTCTGCGCCAGACCGGCGTCACCCGCCGCCATGGCAACGTTGTCTGAGGCATCCCACAAATCATCAGTTAGCACCTTGATCGCATCGACGTCCTTCTTAATCATCAGCATGCCTTTTTGATGCTTGAGGACGCGATCTACGTTGGCGCGAATACCTTTACTCCCGGACCAAAGGTCTGCGAGAGCATTCAAGGTAGGCTTAACGCTGTCCGGACTTGCTGGAATTCCAAGCTTGTCGTCGCCATTCTTGAGTGAGTTAACGATGGCCTCAAACTGATCACGAGACGCCTTCAATGTTTTGAATGCAGCTTCTTGTCCGCGCATGGCCTCGCGCGCATCCTTGGCCAACCGCTGCGATAGCATCAATAACTGACTCGACTGCCCGACGTACTTTGCAGTTTTGTCAGCTTCTTTGCCGACGTAAAAAAGCAGCCAACCAGCGGCGAGGAGCGACAAAACAAGGAAAACGCCCAATACCGGCAAGATCGTTGACGGTAGGCTTGCAAGCAGCGATGAGCCGAACGCTTTTCGTGGACCCTCTTCGATGTCAATGTATTCACCGGTCTCGTCTATACGAATCTCTTCGGTAGAAAGATCGACAACATCCTCCGAGGGTTGTTCTAGCGCAGTGGTTTTGTCTGCCCGGGGTAGTTTTACGATTGCCATAATTTAAACCTCGTCTCCAACGAGACTTAGGAATTTTGAAGGACTTTTCTGTCCAGCTTGAATGTTACTGTATCCTCACCGTTCACGGCACTACACGGCTAACGTGCATAAAGCTGCTACTAGCCGCCAATGCGTGCATATCGAATACGCCCCACAGCACGTTGTCGCGCAGAAGCGCGCCACGCAAATAAGGTACCACCGGATCATCAAGATTCGATGTGTCTTGACGCTCCTCTGTTTCATCAAAATGGCGCAAACCTAACACCTCGTCCACCAACACGGCAGCATTTAGGCCATCGACATTTATGACTAGCATTCGTGCTTCGTCATCCTCAAATACTGGCTCTTTACCAAAGAACTCGGCTAGATCGACTATCGTAAGCAGGGTACCGCGAACATTGGCGATCCCCTTTATCCACGACTTGGTCCCCGGCACTGGTGTTATTACCGGATAAGGCATTAGCTCTACCACATGCGCGATCGGTGTCACCAGGTGTAAGTCGCTCAGCCGAAATCCAACTCCGGTCCATAGCGAAGGGCCCTCAATCTCCGCGGGGAGCGTCGGCGCACTCTCCAGCGTCGCCCGCTCCATTTCACGAAGCAGCGAGAGAGGATCCTGGGCAGACACGTGCATGGTTATAGCGCCTTTATCTTGGCAATTAACTCCTTCTCGGCAATCGGTTTAACAATGTAATCCTTTGCGCCCTGGCGTAGGCCCCAAGCCTTGTCGGTTTCTTGGCCTTTCGAAGAACACAGAATAACAGGAATGTTCGCCGTATCGGGACCCTTGGTGATCGCTCGCGTCGCTTGAAAACCGTTCAGGCCGGGCATCACTATATCCATTAATATAAGGTCAGGCTTTTGAGCTTTTGCCTTATCCACGCCTTCTTCCCCACTATTAGCGGTGGTAACGGTATAGCCGTGCTTATTCAGGATTTCTGTCAGCACGTGCAGGTCGGTTGGCGAGTCATCGACGATAAGTACTTTGTTGATTGCCATATCTTAATCTAACTCTGATTTCTGTCCTTCGAATGCACCTGCCCGCTAGTGCACGTACTTGTTGATAACACCGATCAGGTCCTCTTGCGTAAACGGCTTATTGACGTGTTCCTGCGAACCGGCAATGCGGCCACGGGCCCGATCAAATAACCCGTCTTTGCTAGAAAGCATAATGACCGGTGTACCCTTGAACTGCTTATTATTCTTAATCAATCGGCAGGTCTGATAGCCATCGAGACGCGGCATCATAATATCCACAAAAATGATGTCCGGTCGATGATCGGTAATGACCGACATTGCCTCGAAGCCGTCTGCCGCCGTAAGAACCTCGTAACCCGCTTTCTTTAGCAGTGCTTCCGCGGTGCGACGAATCGTATTGCTATCGTCGATAATCATCACCTTGATACCCACAAATTACCCTCTTCGACTCACCAAAACGAACGCGCCCGCGAACGCCAGGCAGACTGGACGCTTTGAATGTAAATTCTCCATTGTGCCGTATAGGCTAATGATTTGTTAGCATAAATCTTGCTTGAAATCCATGACTCCGCCATCTACGGGCAGACTGCTAGTCACCGCCGACACCCCTTATGGTTAAATATAGACAACGACTACAATATTCGGTTGTGGGCGACCAAAGAAACTGGCCAATCACCGCTGGCCTCACCTAATGAATAATCGCAGAAAACATGCCAAAGTGATGTTTTTTTGGCCTTGGGTGGCCGAGACACCCTTTTTGCCTGCATCGCCTCGGACGGTCGTCGCCCCGTCTTGGCGATCGGCGAGCAATCCAACTAGCGACCAATGCCTATGACCAAAATCGGTGTTGTTATGGATCCTATCGGGTCTATTTATGCCTATAAAGACACCACCCTGGCCCTATTGCTAGAGGCCCAGCGGCGCGGCTGGGACCTGCATTATATGGAGCAAAACCATCTATTTATGCGTGACGGCAAGAGTTTCGCCCGTATCTATCCGCTTCGCGTCAAGGACGATAACACCGATTGGTATGAACTCGGGGATCCAAATATTCAACCACTATCATTTCTCGACGTCATTTTGATGCGAAAAGACCCACCATTCGACATGGAGTATGTCTACACTACCTACTTGCTCGAACAGGCGGAGCACGAGGGTGTGTTGGTGGTGAACAAACCCCAGAGCCTGCGAGACGCCAACGAAAAGATGTTTACCGCCTGGTTTCCACAGTGCCTGCCTCCCACCTTGGTAACCCGCCAGGATGCTCAGCTACGAGAGTTCCTGGACAAACAGGGAGATATCATCCTCAAACCGCTGGGTGGTATGGGCGGCACCTCCGTGTTTCGGCTGCGTCAGGGGGATCCCAATGTCGGCGTGGTGATTGAGACCCTAACTGCCCATGAAAGCCGCTTCGCCATGGCCCAGCGCTTTATACCCGAGATTGTCGACGGTGACAAACGTATATTGCTGGTAGATAGTGAGCCCATCCCCTACGGTCTGGCGCGGATGCCACCGCCTGGGGAGACACGCGCTAATCTCGCCCTCGGCGGTAAAGGGCACGGTGTGGCGCTCAGCGATCGCGACCGATGGATTTGCGAGCAGGTAGCTAGTACCTTGAAAGAAAAGGGATTATTGCTCGTAGGCCTCGACATAATCGGGGACTATCTGACTGAAATCAATGTGACCAGTCCTACTTGTATCCGCGAGCTCGACGAAATATATGACATCAATATCAGCGCCAAGCTGATGGATTGTGTCGCCGCCCGGCTACAAGCCCCTAGCAGCTGAAAAAGCGCTTGAATATTATATAATTAGACTATGGGGCGGGTTGGGATCGTCGGAACCGATGCGAGATCCCAAAGTCGTACGCTTAAGTTATACACACGAACTATTTGGCTAGGCTGACAAGTATTGGCAGTGGCGCAGGCAGTTCCTGGATTTTCCAACGATGACCAGCTAGGTCTGAGCTTCTTTGGCTCAGTATTGCTACATCTCGTCATAATACTAGGGGTGACTTTCGCCGTACCCAAGGTACGTGAAGTCTATGGATTGCCCACCCTGGAAATAACCCTGGTTCAGGCGGAAAGTAAGGACGCACCGGATGACGCCGAGCTTTTGGCGCAGGCTAACCAGGCCGGCGGGGGCACGGAGGAAACCAAGGAAAACGCACGCAACCCCATACCCGTGCGCGAGCTGGGGGAAGCGAACCTAGATATCCCCATTATGCAACCACAGCCACAGCCCCGAGTAACATCATCCAACGAATCAACGGAGCTGATGACGAGAGAAGAAGCCGCCAATGCCATCGAGCAAACAGTATCGAAACCAGAGGCGACTGAACGCCAAACCGCGCCCGAGAATCTTGGGTTGGTCACGCGGCCTGCTATCGCCTTAGAGCGGGCGCGGCTGATCGCTGAAATCGACCAGGGTTGGAATGCCTACCAACAACGCCCCAAGCACAAATACTTGAATGCCCGTACCCGCGAGTACAAATACGCTGTATACATGACCGCTTGGGAGGCAAAAATAGAGCGGGTCGGAAACCTCAACTATCCGGAAGAAGCCAAGAGACGGGGTCTATCCGGTCAGTTGCGACTCGATGTCGCACTCAACGCGGATGGCTCGGTTAATGCTGTCGTCGTGCGTAAGTCCTCGGGTTCCACGCTTTTGGACGATGCAGCCAAACGCATTGTCCACCTGGCGTCACCGTTTGCGCCATTCCCCAGCGATATCCGTAAGGAAACGGATGTCCTTCATATCACGCGAACCTGGCGTTTCAACGAAGGTGCTCTGACGGGATACTAGTCCACATCCGCCCCCGACTCTCGGGACTCATTGGCCTTTCCTTGTAGATTATTGAAGCGGTCCTTGCGTGCGACGTCTGGCTGCAAGATACTACCCGTGGTATGAATGATTCTACGGCGTTTTCGAATCACTTCCTGATCGCGATGCCGGGCCTCGCGGACCCTAATTTTTATCGAACTGTTACGCTAATCTGCGAGCATAGTAGCGAGGGTGCGATGGGAATCGTGATCAACCGTACCACCGATCTTGCGATCGGCGACATCTTGCAACAGATGGGAATCGACACCGATCACGCAAGTCAGCGCGTGTTGCCCGTGTACCTCGGTGGGCCGGTGCAGACCAATCGTGGATTCGTGCTGCATGAACCACTTGGAAGTTGGGAGTCGACATTGCCGATTACCGACACCTTGGGCATATCAACGTCACGCGACATACTTGCCGCGATCGGCGAAAATCGCGGACCGGACAAGTGCTTGGTGGCGTTGGGATACGCCGGCTGGAGCGCCGGCCAACTTGAGCGCGAAATAGCCGAGAACTCTTGGCTCAATGGACCCGCCGATGGCGATATTCTCTTTAGCGTACCAGTTGAACAACGCTGGCACGGCGCGGCCAAGTTGATGGGGGTAGACGTTTCCACCATTTCGGGCGAAGCCGGGCATGCTTAACCTCAACATGCGTCGGCTATGCCAGCCCTGACCTTCCTGGCATTTGACTACGGTAAAGTATCCATCGGTGTAGCAGTCGGCAGTACAGTGTCCGGGCAGGCGCAGGATGTCGCCACAGTCAAGAGGGTCAGCGGTCAACCGGACTGGGAGTACATTTCAAACCTTGTCCAGGAGTGGCGGCCCCAGGGTTTTGTCGTAGGTCTGCCCTTGAACATGGACGACAGCGAAAACCCTACCACGCGTGCCGCTCGCGAATTTGGTAATCGCCTTGGTGACCGTTACAATTTGCCCGTACACATGGTCGACGAACGACTAACAACCGTCGCGGCAAGGCATAGTCTCGCGCAATCTGCGGTACCGATGAGGCGTCACAAATCTAGACTCGACAGAGTGGCCGCACAAACCATTCTACAAACCTTTCTCGATGAGCAAACCAGGGCGGACCTTAAACGAGAACCTTGATATAGCTCAGGCGTTGTCGCGCATGGCAGAAAAACTTCGACCTCTACTTGCGCGAGGCCCCGTAGTGATCGGGATCCATACAGGTGGTGTTTGGGTTGCCCGACGACTCCATGTACTACTAAATTTGCATGAGCCGTTGGGCACACTTGATATTTCGTTCTACCGAGACGACTTCACACGAATCGGAATACATCCCGAGGTCAAGGCCTCCGAGTTACCGGTGAACATCGATGAACGTCACGTGATTCTCTGCGACGATGTCCTACACACCGGACGCACTATCCGCGCCGCCCTTAACGAAATCTTTGATTATGGTCGTCCCGCTTCAGTAACACTCGTGGTGCTCGTCGATCGAAACGGGCGTGAACTTCCAATCCAAGCCGACGTCATCGGCCATCCAATAGACCTGAGAAAAGGTGAGCATATCAAGTTGACTAGCGATTCACCCGACGGGGTCGGCAGACTAGCACTTGAAATTAAAGAGGTCGGCGGGTGACAGAAGATCTTCAATTCGATAGTCACGGATTACTACACCATTTCCTGACCACTGAAGGTTTAAGTCGGCAAACCCTTCTTCAGATTCTCGACACGGCTGAATCGTTTATCTCCGTCGGCGAACGCGAGATCAAAAAAGTGCCGCTGTTACGCGGTAAGACAGTTGTGAACCTATTTTTTGAATCAAGCACACGCACACGTACGACCTTCGAAATAGCTGCCAAACGCCTGTCGGCTGATGTAATCAACGTCGATACAAGGGTATCTGCCACCAACAAAGGTGAAAGCCTGCTCGATACGATTCGCAACCTAGAGGCCATGCATACCGACCTGTTTGTGATACGCCATAGCAAGAGCGGCGCCGCGTATCTTGTAGCCCAACACGTGCCGCCACATGTACGGATCATTAACGCCGGCGATGGTAGTCATGCGCATCCGACACAGGCGATGCTAGATATGTTCACGATTCGGCGCTACAAAGGCTCGTTTGAAAATCTTAAGGTGGCGATTGTCGGCGATATTCTGCATTCGCGTGTCGCACGCTCGCAGACGCATGCGCTAACAACCTTGGGAGTGCCAGAAGTGCGAGTGATTGCCCCGCGTACTCTGCTACCAACGGCGGTAGAACGCTTAGGCGTGCATCCCTATACCGATATGCGCGCAGGGCTTGAAGGTGTCGACGTCATCATTATGTTGCGCTTACAGCGTGAGCGCATGCAAGGCGCACGAATTCCTAGCGAGCAAGAGTTCTTCAATCTTTACGGGCTCACTGCCGACAAGCTTCGCCTGGCCAATAAAGATGCCATCGTCATGCATCCGGGACCCATGAACCGTGGTCTCGAGATAGATTCGTCGGTTGCCGATGGGCCGCAGTCGGTAATTCTGCCGCAGGTTACTAACGGTATCGCGGTACGCATGGCGGTGATGGCAATCATCATGGCCGGCAAAGCCAAACAAGAAAAGCCCGAGCAGTCTTCGATCAGGAAACATGCCTAATGGGCCTTGCAATCCAAGGTGGCCGCCTCATCGATCCCGCCAATAACGTTGATGGAAAGAAGGATATTTTAATCAGTGATGATGGTTTCGTGGTGGCGGTCGGAAAGAAGCCTGACAATTTCAAGATTGCCAGAACCATAGACGCCGTTGGCAAGGTTGTGTGTCCGGGGCTCGTCGATCTGCGGGCTCGGCTGCGCGAGCCTGGCCTCGAATACAAAGCGACGATTGAAAGCGAAGCACGGGCGGCCGTCGCGGCCGGCATCACAACGTTGTGCTGCCCACCCGATACTGATCCGGTGATCGATACGCCGGCTATGGCACAAATGATTCAGCATCGGGCCTGGCGTTTTGAACTCGCATTTATTCATCCTTTGGGCGCACTAACGCGTGGGCTGGAAGGTGAAGCGTTGACCGACATGGAGGCGCTAGCCGAGGCCGGTTGTGTGGGATTTACTAATGCGCTACGGCCCATCACAGATACACTGGTCATGCGCCGGGCGATGGAGTATGCGGCGAGCTTTGACCTGACGGTTTTTTTGCATTCAGATGACCCATGGTTGCACGGTGACGGTTGTGTGCATGAAGGTGAAGTCGGTACCAGGTTGGGCCTGCCCGGTATTCCCGAGGCAGCCGAAACCGTTGGCGTTGCCCGAGATTTGGCGTTGATCGAACAAACCGGGGTGCAGGCCCATTTCTGTCAACTATCGAGTAGCCGTGCGTCAGATATGGTGGCGGAGGCGCGAAGCCGCGGTTTGCCGGTTACGGCTGATGTCACGGCGCATCATCTGCATCTCACCGAGCACGACATTGGATTCTTTAACACGCAATGCCACGTACTTCCCCCATTGCGGAGTTCGCGCGACCGCGAGGGCTTGCGACAGGCGCTAAGAAGTGGCGTGGTCTCCGCCATCTGTTCCGATCACCAACCCCACGAACCGGATGCCAAGCTTGCACCGTTTAGTGATTCGGCCCCCGGCATCTCGGGTTTGGAGACCCTGCTGCCATTGGCCTTGAAGCTGGTCGATGAAAAGGTGCTGTCATTAAGCGAAGCCATCGCCAGCATCACCTGTCGGCCGGCCGATATCCTTGGTATCGACAGTGGGCATCTGGGCATCGATGCAACTGCCGACATCTGTATCTTCGACCCGGACAGTTGGTGGAGCTTATCCGAAGATAAGATTGTCAGCCGTGGCTTGAATACACCCTTTTTGGGATGGGAATTCTGCGGTCGGGTGACGCATACCTTGGTCGGCGGACAAGTGGTATTTGAATTAGAGAACGGTGCTTAATGAATAAATTTCGTGTCGCCGTTGGCGACAATCATTTTGATCGTGGCGCCGGTCTCCGGCGAAAGGCGCAAAAAAAAGACTCACGGTTCACGCCTCACCGCGGCAAACCCGATAAGTTGCTTCGTCCTGAAGCCCGCTAGCGTCTAACTGGGCAAAAAACAACAAAACCGGTCTTGCCTTACCTTACCGGGAAGTTTACCTTACATTAACATCGACTACGCAGCGGGGCTCCAGAATTGAAACCGCGGGGGGTATTAGAATGAAATTCTTGCTAAAGGATAAGAGGAAGTTCAACTGGGTGGTGCTGATGCTGCTTGGCGTGATTATGATAGTTGGCGCGGCAGTCTTCTTACTCTAGACACCAAAACCGGCAGGTGACACACCCTAGTCGGGGGCAGGTGTTGTTCGGGCTAGATAAGGAACGTTCTTAACACTACCCTTCTCTGAGCGCCATAGCTCATATCGCTTTTTCTTGGAATGCTCACTCATGACTGGTCTGTCATGAATGCGGTCAAGTCCTGCAGTACCCTCACGCATCTAGTCCTGGCCCATACCGTCTCTGCCGCCTCGAAAACGCCGGCAGAAAGCCGCCCTAAACCCACCCCGGGGTACCCCACACCTAGATAACTTGGCTTGGTCTTTGCATGCCTCCTCTACAGCTATTTCTTCGTATTCGCCGCAACCGTAGAACTGCTCAACACCAGTCGGATTCGCGTTGGCGCTGGGCGCAGTCCAGGCGGGTGCCAGCCTCGAGACAGGGTGTGTAGCAATGAAGCACAAAAAACCGGCAATCGCAGGCTACCCAGGGCCTGATGGGCCAAGCGGGCAGGGGTATCTCCAGCAAGATTGCCCCGCTACCGGCCGTGGGGAACCTGACCTACGCCAAGGACCCAGCCAGCGCAACGAAAGCGAACAATACGCCGCGCTGAAGGCAAAGCTCAAATCAATCCAAGCTTTGATAGAAACAGTGGCGCGGAAGGTCAGCGTATCGGTAAGGCGTATTGTAAAAACAGGTTTCCGGAAAACAACCTGGTTTATTGGGCTGACGGTTACCCTGTGCTTTGTCCTGATAGAAACAGTGGCGCGGACGGTCAGCGTATCGGCAAGGCGTATTGTAAAAACAGGTTTCTGGAAAACAACCTGGTTTATTGGGCTGGCGGTTACCCTGTGCTTTGTCCTCGCCGCGGACACGGATCCGCTACGTCGCCTGGAGTGGAAGGCTTACGACCTGGGCATGCGGTCTTCCTCGGTACGTCCCGCCAATGAAAAGGTCGTGGTGATCGCGATAGACGACGCCTCACTTGACAAGTTTGGGCCATGGCCATGGTCGCGCGACATCCTTGCCGAGGTCAACACCCGTCTGGCAGCTGCACGCCCGGCAGTTATCGGCTACACGCTTTCTTTTGAGTTACCCCAGAACCGTCGTGGGCTTACCGTTCTGCGAAAGCTACGTAAAACCCACAGGAAGGCGTTTGGTAAGACAGCAACCTCGCTGCTTCGGAAGGCGGTCTCACAGTTGGCCACCGATTACAGTTTAGCGGCGAGCTTCAAAAGGGCAGGCAATGTGGTACTCGCCATCCCATATCGCGCCGTAGATGAATCAACGTCTTCCGTGCCCGACTTGCCAAAGTCGCTACGCATACACGCCTTGGACGACGTTAGGAGTCACACAGATACGTCTCCGAATGACTGGCTGAGATTCATGCATCCCAATCGCGAATTTGTCGTCGATGAGTTGTATACGCCGCTCTCCGTGATCGGGCGTTCGGCCGTCGGGCTAAGCCTAGGGACGGGGCACCTGCAATCGCACGATAGCGTAAGGGCCATGCCTCTGGTCCTATCATATGGTGACCAATATCTTCCTTCGTTTCCTTTGCTCATGACCGCCCGCAGCTTGGGGCTGAGGCGCACCGATATTCAAGTAGAGTTGGCCAATAACGTGAAGCTGGGCGAAGATCCCATTGCTGCCGATTCGAGCTTGCAGGCCTATCCTTTCTTTTACAAGACACGGGACGGCGAGTCCCCGTTCAAGGTGTTTTCCTTTGCTGACGTGAAACAGAAAAAAATCGCACGCGCTGCTTTTCGCAATAAAACGGTTCTGATCGGTTTGACCGCGCCGCGGTTGGCGCCAACCGTGCGGACACCGATCGGAGAGTCAATGGCACCAGTGATGGTGATGGCACATACCATATCGAGCCTGTTAAACGGTGACCTGTATCGTGTGCCGAAATGGGGTACGTTAGCGCGGATCGTGGGTTTTATGGTTGTGGCTTTTTATCTTATGTTCGTACTAACCCGATTCCGGATCAGTACCGGCCTGGCGTTCACTGCCTTGTTGCTGCTTGCGCTCCTCAATGTGGAGTTCATCTTGATGACGTCGAAGTCGATCTGGGTACCGTTGATGGTCCCAGCCCTGGCACTCGTGTGCGGGCAATTGGTACTGGCTCGTAAACGGTTTGTGGACGACTCATTGCATCGTCACAAGATGCGGTTGTCCGAAGCTGACCGCATGCTGGGCCAGTTGTTGCAGTCGCAGGGAAAGCTCGACACGGCGTTTACAAAGTTTCGCCAGTGCATAGTAGATAACAGTTTGCTGGAACAGTTATACAGCCTGGGTCTGGATTACGAGCGCAAGCGGCAATACAACAAAGCCGCCGAAGCCTTCCGGTACATAAAGACGCATAACCCTCAGTTCCGTGACTGTGATGAGCACATACAACGCAACAGTGAGTTGGATAACGTTTTGGTTTCTGGCAGGGACAGTGGCAAGAGCGCCGCTGCAACGCTGGTTCTTAGTGATGGGGATATCCAGAAACCGATGCTGGGTCGCTACCAGTTGGAAAAAGAATTGGGCAAAGGGGAGATGGGCACGGTTTACCTGGGCACCGATCCGAAGATTGGGCGGACGGTTGCTATTAAAACGATGGAGCTATGGCAGGGGTTCGAGGGTGAGCAGTTGGAGGAGATAAAGCAGCGTTTCTTCCGTGAAGCAGAAACCGCCGGTCGCCTTAATCATCCCAATATCGTGACTGTCCACGATGTGGGTGAGGAACAAGACCTCGCCTACATCGCCATGGACCATCTACAGGGTAAGGACTTGTCGGCCTATTGTAAGCCCGACAGTTTGTTGCCCATAGCTAGCGTACTCGAGATTGCCATACAGGTGGCCGAGGCGCTGGAATACGCACATGGCCAAAACGTCGTGCACCGCGACATCAAACCTGCCAATATTATTTATGACCGTAGAGGAAAGACGACTGCCACCATAACGGATTTCGGCGTCGCCTGCTTGACCGATAACAGCAAAACCAAGACGGGCACTATCCTAGGATCGCCATCTTACATGTCGCCCGAGCAGCTGGCCGGCAAAAAAGTGGACGGACGCTCGGATCTGTTCTCCCTCGGCGTGACCTTGTATGAGCTGTTGACGGGGGAGTTGCCTTTTTCCGGCGACTCGCTCTCCAGCCTCGTGTACCAGATTGTCAACGAAAAGCATCCGGATGTGCGTAAGCGTCGATCGGATCTGCCGTCGTGTGTGAGTTCGATCATCAATAGGGCACTGCATAAGGGCGTAGAGAAGCGTTACCAGAGCGGCGAGCAGATGGCCAAGTCTATACGACGCTGTCGCAAACAAGTTGAAGAAGTATAAGTATTGGCGAAAAGATTGGGTCGCTTAGGGAAGAGATGCAAGAGGTCATCCCTCAGGATGTCCAGTAGCATTTCGCGCCGATCAATGATTGCACTACTCGCTCACACGGCGCCACACCGAAGAGCCGCCCAACCAAAAAAACCCAATATAGCCTCGTACCTTTAACTCGCCGGACTTTGTTAGCTTCAGTCTGCTGCGGTAGGTCTTACCATTCCGTGGACTGTATATCCGGCCGTTACGCCACATGCCATCTTCGAAAAGGAAATCGGTCATGAGTTCCAATCCGATCAAGGGATGGTTACGCAATGACGCATCCGGGTTGTTCCGGTCTATGCGCGGCTGGCCGGCCATACCATCAACTTCGCGCGGTTCATAGTTCGGTTTCTTTAGCGCCGCGATCCGACCGAAGTAAAGTTTTCCTTTCTTGTATATTTCTATGTGAGAATCGCCGCCGGCAGTAATCCAAAGGCCGATAATGTCATCCGCATCTTGCGCGAACGCTGCTGCAGTAAAGGTGGCATACGAAAGGCAGACGAACACCCACATCAGCTTTTTCATTGCGGCAACTCTATTTGTTCAGTTGTGTATCGATAGTTGTCCTTATAACCCGAATGTTGTGTGCCAAGCCAGCATGCTGATGGACATCGGAATCCATCAGCATTCAGCAATAAATCAGTGCATTCGAACGGCAGGATATGTGCATAGACGCCGGGATACTCCGTTCGATTCCGGAGGTTCGGTGCGGCACCGTGAAACTACGCCCTATCTTGACACTGAGACTTGTCAGTAGTGAGCTGCTTGCCCCTAGTCTTTCTCAACTTACTATGGTCTACGACAGAAAACTCGATAATCGTGTTGCCGGACCAACCAAGTAAATAGAGTTTGCCAAAGTCCAGATTCATCGGGAGTACTTCGGTAATCACAAAATCTTCCAGCAACGACAAGTCTTCCTGCGACCTGAAGGTGCCATAATCGTCAAAGACGATAGCCAGAGTGGCGAGTTTACCGTATGGTCTATTTGCATTTGCTCTCGCTGCCTTAACAATTAGTTCTAATCCCTTATTTAGCAAAATAACATGTAGCAGCGTTTCACCATCGTCCGCCGACTTGCGCTTGTGGTCTCTTCGGTCTCTTTGCGTAAGCCTACTAAATGTAAATGCATGCTCTTCGTCTGGAAGATAGAGTCTTCGCAGGTAGGCCTCATAACTGAGAATGGCACGGGCGAAAACAATACTTCGTACTCGAAGTGGTCGTTTACGATAGTCAACGATTACAGCGTCACAGTCGTCATCGCTCAGATTTGGCTTGCAGACAACATCTATACGGTTGTTGAACAAATGTCTTACGAGAAAACTTAAAGTACAAATCTCGTCCATGAAGCATCTTGCTAGCCCCTGCCGCTCCACCAGGTATCTTCGACCTTCCTTCGTGCTTTTGAAAAGTTCGTTCTTTTGCTCGACCCATCGCACGAGTTCTGCTGGGGTTCGCTCCATTTCACAATCAACTAAAGACAGTATCTTTGCTGGTTCCATAACTACTAACTACCTAACAGACTTGAAACACGCCCTGTCAATACTACGCCGACGTCCTTGCTCCGCACTCCGTAACTGACCGTTCTACTACGTTAACCCAATTCGTTGTTGGGTCTGCGCCTGGTGCTCTCGATAGAATTCCTTCATGACCGCATAAACCAGGGCCATGTTGAGCTGATAAAACCCTAAACCACCCTTACGCAGCTCGAAATGATGGATCGAGCCTGATTCGAATTGCGCCCAGTACTTCCCATCGCGTTCGAAATGTAACGCGGGGAGTTCCGCGTCGACAGCCCTAAACGTGTGATTGCTTTCAAGTACATACGCATATTCTTGCAGGCCGCTTGGATCGCTAACAGCATTGATCCGCAACAAGCCCGGATACAATGCAACCGCGAAGCCGGCGCCGACTAACGCGGCCAGCGTCAAACTCTCGGCCCTAGGAACCCGAACCCTTCGGAGCCAAACACCGGCGATGATGAACAACAAAATACCCGTCACTACATAGAACTCATAGAATGGACGCTCAGCATAGGTTTCTTGAATCAGGAACGCGCCGTCGATCAGCGCGTAACTGACAAATCCGAAGAACAGGACTAGGGCGAGCAAGGTACTTGGGTTTTCTTCGAGCGCGAATAGTGTCGACACAGAACAACGCAGGGCATCGAGATTCAAGTCAATATCCGCGCTTGCTAAAATCTGTGTGACTGGTGCCAGTTGCAACAGACTTCTGATTGCCTCGGGGTCCAGTGAGCGCCACTTACAAAGATCTGCCGGGCCAATCAGCTCATCATCTGCAACTATCCATTGGAAGGGCGCAATTTTTCTTTGAACTAATCCCGCATCCAACACAATAACAAGGAACAGTGGCGACATTTTCGCGGTCTCTATCCTAGCTTGCCTGATCTGTGACCACTGCAATCTCCAGCTAGGACGGAGTGCTTGCAAAAATTCAGGCAAGGGTGAGACATAACGAATTCCTACTTCATCAACAAGTAGGCGTTCGCGTCCACGCGCTAACCACACATAACCCGATTGCAACAATCCGAATAAACCGAAAATACCAAACAACGTGAGCTCCAACGGCTCTGCCTTCATGTTCTGCCAGGTGCGTTCGAGCAGCTTTCGATAGCCCTCACCACCAAGATCAAGAATGTCGGGAAAGATAAAGACAAGCGCGCCAATAGCAAAGATGGGGAGCACCAGAACAACTGCGAACATAAATCGCAATTGCCTGTGTTGCTGTTTGGAAAGGTAATAACTGCGCTTGCGCATCACAAGCGCTTTTGCCCGGGGAGACATCATAATACCTATGCCGCGTAGTCGGGAACATCCATACTGCCACCACGTACAACCACAAGAGGGTAATCCCACTCTCTTAGGTGTGCCTAGATATTATAGACGACCGAAAAAAGTGATTTAGTTTCTTACACTTGCAGGCCGTGCCGGCTATCCTTAGGCACTATTAGTTCGACCAGCTCGCGCTTCTTCTAGGCTATAGTGCCTCGCCGCCAACCGTGTAACGTAGACCATTACGGCTATCGAAAAAACCAGGCTGATGGCGGCCAGCGCGTCGCGTAGCGGTACAAACTCACTGGCACCGCTGACGACTTTTACTACATCAGTTGCCACACACCCGAAGTAAACGGTAAGGATCCAGGCTGGGATCATGCAACAACTGGCAAGCAAATAGGGCCAAAGCCGGACTTTTGTCATCGCCATGGCATAGCTCATGATTGCAGGATTAACGGGAAGTAGTCTCAATAAACAAAGCAAGCGAAGACCACCCTCATTAACGATGCCCTCGAGCGCCCTGAGTCTCGGGTATGCGCTCAGCCAATATTGTGCTGGGCCGTGCAGAAAGCCTCTGGCAATAAAGAAAACCAGAGTTACACAAAGTAGACCGGAGACACAGAGCAAAATGCTGCCCCATACAAAACCGAAAAGGCTCCCAGCCGCGATTCCGAAGATCGCCTCTGGAATGACCACGGTCATCGCAACTGTGGATATAAGGATGAATGCAAAAATTCCCCAGTCACGATTCACGGCAAGCCAGCTTTCGGTAGTCGCCAGCGCACTGTCCAGATTACTGGAGTCGATGAGCGCGGCGATGGTCATGAGCAACAGGGCGATCACTAACACCGGCAAGAAAACCCAAAAATATCGCATGGTAAACCAACACACAGATGTCTTCTTAGCAATGTTCATCAGCACTGAACGCATGAATACCTTCCAAACATCAGGTGTGTGCGCCTATTCCTCTTGCACCAGACCATCTTCTTTCAACTTTCGCGTTATTCGTACACCTAGTTCCATGCCCCATTGACGACCTACCATCATCGACTCCTCGGTGAGCACGGATAACTTGCTCACCAGCTTTTGACCAGCCGGCGTCCGGTAGAACGCAATCATTGACTCCATTTCTTCCACCGTGAAGTGTCTGGCGTAGACCGGCACCACTAGGCGATTAAGGTCGTCTGGATCCACCTCCGCCATGAAGTCTTGCCAGAACTTATCCGGGACATCGGGCAGGGTTCGTCGCTTCACATCGATCATCTGGTTCATCATACGAATGCCGAGTTCACCTGCACCCGTCACCCTCAATAGCTCGTGCGCAGCTTGCGCTACATCACGCTTTACATCGCCCGACGCCGAAATGCCGGCAGATACGACACATAAGACGATCGCAGTAAGTAGTGGAGCAATCTTCACGGGGTACTCCTTTTGGATAGCTAAAGCAGATGCAAGACTCCGCCGCCGCGTCCCGCGGCAAGATCTAATCAATAATATATAGACCATTTCTAGGCAGATTCTATAGGGATGCCCGGACCTAGGCGGGATTTGGCGCCCACCTGGCAACCACACTACCGAAAATAGTGAATATAGACAGCTACTTCGGCGGTAGCCACTAGATTCACCAAGGCATGCATCGCAATGGACGTATATATAGACCCGGTCGCCAGGCGCGCGACGCCGAGGATCAGGCCGAGGATAAACACAGTGCTGATCTCGTAGGGGCCATACTGCAGATGGATCACCGCCCACAGCATCGACGTGATTACCACCGCCCCGGTGGCGCCTAGGCGCGCGTATCGAATGCCCTCGAACAGAAACCCACGAAAAAACAGTTCCTCCGCTAGCGGCGCAGCGATAACAATCGCCAGCCACAGAAGCGGGACAAAGTAAGCAGTCACATAGGCGCGAAGCATAAACTCCGGGATAACAGCCCTATCCAACAGATACGTCAGGCCGTCCCAAGCAACAGCGAACACTAAGGCGACGCCTACCCAAGTACACAGCGTCTTCGCGCTTACAGGATGTAAGTGTAGGTACCCTCGTAGCGTCGCACCCTTTCGCAGTGATACGAATAGGGCGATGAGCCCAACTGTCGTCACAGTAGTTGCGCATGTCACGATTGCTATCAGGAATCCGTTCGTTTGCAGGGAAATCGAAAATTCTTCGAAATCTAGATCTGGATTATTGTTTTGCACGATCGCGGTAAACAGACCGACACCCAACGTTTGAACCAAGAGAAAGCACGTAATAATGACCAGACTGAGGCCGATAGTCGCCCATATGCCCCATGGGGCAGAACTGGGTTCGTGTTCACTCATGAATGATCAATCTCAACGCTATCAGCGCACGCCGTCTACAACTCGTTGTATCTTTGTTCCGTGTAGACCTAATTTCTTCCTGCCAGATGTTTGATCATGGCCATCACCACAACCATCTGCGGGCCTGCCTTGTTGTAATAGTCAGCGCTATCATAACCCCACCAATCCCAACAGCCGTTTGGGTTGGTCCATCGTGCTGGCACCAGCTGCGGGTAGAGTACGATGATATTGTTCATAGCAGCCCATTCGTTGTAACCCGCGTGCATGTAGAACAGATCTCCGAGCATGCTAGTCGTCTGTTGGCAACCATGAAACACGACGTGAATTCGGCATAATCCACCCTCGCTGCACGATTTCGGCACATATGCGTAGCCTTTTTCACTGAGACTGTGGCTATTGGGGTTTTTGATAAACGTCGCCTGAGAAAACTCGATGATTTCACCTGAACCCATGGGTGAGCGGTGTCGAGGATTCAGCTTGCCATAGATATGGCGCAAGATGGCGCCGGCTTGGTCGTAGTCACAATTGTTGATAAAAGGTGATGTCGTTTTCTTGCAGGCACTGCCATAGCCAGCCGTTATCATGGCGTGGCCGGCGTGTATACGGTCGATGAATTGGATGTTTTCTGTTGGTACGCCGGCGAGTTCGTAAAACGATTTCGTCTGCACCACCACCGATGGCCTCACCGATCTGTCCTTCGTGCCACTGAAAATATAAACCTTGTCGTCTCTTAGGTGATCTAGCTCATCGATTTGTTGCCGACGGGCGAATCGTCGCGCGTGGGCCACTAGTTGGGCTGCCCTCGGTTTGCTGGCCCAGAACGAAGGATTCGTACACTGACTCAGATAAAACCATAACGCGAACCAACGTCCTTGCGTGCAATAGTAAGGACCGCCAGCAATGACGCCGACACCAGAGATCGTCGATGAGAATGCCACATGGAATTGCATCGCCATAAAGCCCCCCGACGAAAGCCCCGAGACTGACGTTTGCTGGAGATCTACATTGTATGCTGGCAATCTCTTTTCGACGGCAACGGCGCAGCTGGCGAACGTCACCAGCATGGCCATCGCAACGCGAACAAGGATTACCCTCACAACTGATCAACGTCTATCGCGCATTCTCCTCGGCGGCGATGCGCAACATGGCGGCGAGGCTACGGTCGACATCGGCATCAGTGGTGGCCCACGAAGACACACTAACACGCATAGCAACATATCCCTGCCATACCGTACCTCCACACCAACAGGTGCCATCCTCCTGCAGTCGAGCAATTACGCGGTGCGTTGTTTCCTCATCCCCAAAGGAGACCAGTACCTGATTGATCACGACCTCGTTGAGGACTTCGTAGCCAGCTTCGGTCAGACCCTTGGCGAATCGCGCCGCCTGTTTACAGTTACGTTCGATTAGCTCGGCCAGCCCAGAGCGACCGAGCGATAACAGCGCCGCCCATATCTCGACGCCGCGCGCACGCCGCCCCATCTCGGGCGTGTTGTGACGCGGCGGGGGTTCTGTGTTTCGTACCAGGTAGGGGGCACTGACCGTCATGGCCGCACGCAGGGGTTCCGCGTCGCGGCAAATCGCGATGCCGCTATCGTAGGGAACATTGAGCCATTTGTGTCCATC
>CAXMNC010000113.1:0-2733 GCA_964194625.1 Acidiferrobacterales bacterium | reverse complement strand
GCTGCAGCTTCTGCAACACGTCATTGAGCACCCTTTTGCATTCAACCACTACCTCAGTGCCCGAGCCCGTAATGGTATGTGGTTCCCAGTTGTAGTCGAGCCGCTCATCAGTGAGTCGCGTGATACCTCTAACCCGTATATTCTCACACACATCATGAGTTCGAAGCTCGGCGTTGATCATAGCCTCGAGCTCGGCAGCAGTTTTGAAAGTCTTTGCCATGTTTCACCTCTACGCGGCCGCTGATACTTGAGCCGGGTGCGGCGCATTTTCATGCGCCCCCTGACCGAGTGCGGTAAACCCGGCCGGGACGACTTGCCACCGAAACCTGGAGCAGGAGGTTGCGATGACAAGACATCCCTTAGCACGATCCGCTCTTGAGGCGGGCTTCTGCCGCGGTTCTCTGGAGGCCAGCGCGAGGAGTTAAGCCCACCCTTCCATGGTGGTTGGTGCATGGCGTGCGGCCAGGAGACTCAGGACCGGCAGAGCCGAATCCCGGGCGCATCGCCGTTGGTGAATTCGACGCCGGCCGATTGGAGCGCGCCGCTTATCATGGCCAGCGTTACCCGCAGCGGAACTGTCTTCTCCTTCTCGAAATGGCGGATTGTGAGGACGCTCACGTTGGCCTGGTAAGCAAGTTCCTCTTGTGACCATTTTAGCAAGACTCGCGCAGCCCGACATTGTTCAGGCGTCAAATATGCAACTGTGTTCATGCCTGACGACGCCTGCCTATTGTTTGTGATGCGTGCGAAGCGATCTCGCGGTCGGCTGCCAGCGGGGAGTGACTAGGTCGCCAATACTGAGAGAAATGCTATCGCAATCCAAATATAGTGGGTGACACATACGGGTTCCGGTCGGCGAGGAATGTTTGCTCCCGGCTACAGTCTGTGCAGACGAATATTTCTCTCTGTTTTCTAAGGCGAATGCAACGCCTCTCTCCCCAATTTGCGACACTCGGCTTGCCGCCAAGGGGGGTCCCACCCGTGTCTTGCCCAGCGCAAAAGTGCGCCTAGCAGGTTCAGCGTCACGTTTCGCCGATGCCACCCAACGCAGCACCGACGGCCTCGGCTGCTTCCCTATCCAACACCCCCTCGTCGCTTCAGCCTGAACGGCAGCTCTGATCTGGCCATGGGCATAGGCCAGCTCGCGTGCGGGGGCTAGTTCGGCCAGATGCTCGCCGATGCTACAACGAGCTTCCTGCATGCCAATTCGTTGAAAATGCTTCAGCCATGCGGACACCTTGGGCCTAGCCCGCAACCTTGACGCCTCCGCCCATAGCGTACGGTCAGCCATGTTAGAAGAATCATAGGCGAGGCGGTAAGCGTCAGAGGCGCACTTGCCTTCTGCAAGCGGATGGACGTGGAGGAGATACTCACGGCGTTGCAATCGGTGGGCGCAAGCGATTATCCCCCTTTTCTTAGGGGTACACTGCGCGAATCGCGCTTAGCCTCTGCGAGTAGCTTCATGAAAAATGACCGGGCGACCGATGACACCACAAATACGGATCGCCAGCCTTCGCGAAAAGAAGCGATAGCACTTCTCAAGGGCGGTCTCGGCGATGCTCTGCTAAAGGCTGCGGCCAACTACGTTATGCCGATCTTCTGGGTTGCGGCGCAGGAGGGCCGTCCGCTAATCGCAGGCAATGGCTCCGCGTTCCTGCTCGATGCTGGCCAAGGTCCGTTTCTCGTGACAGCGGGTCATGTCTACGAGGGCTACCGCCGCTGCCGTGAGAGTCATCCCGATGCGGCGTGCATAGTTGGTGATCTGCGATTTGACATCGAGAGGCGCAAAATTGCACACGATCAAGCCTACGATGTTGCGACCTTCAAGGTGACTTCTGAGGAGGTCGCCCAGTGGCGGGACCGGGGTAGGTATGCCCTTACCGGCAGCCAAGCATCTTGGCCGCCGCCCCCACCCCAGGTGGGACGTGGGATGTTCTTAGTGGGCTTCCCGGGTGACGGCCGACGGCTCCACCCTTATCGGGGGAAATCCATAGTCGAGGTCGACTGGGTCGGATACTCAGTATTGAGCATCGCTGAGAGCGTGAGCGCCTCGGGAATTACGCTCGTCCTTGATCATGAGCAATCGATTGACATTGGCGAAAGGCAGGAACCGCCCGCCGACTGGGCTCTGGGGGGATGCAGCGGCGCACCAATCTTGACATTCGTGGAGCATTGCGGGGTCTTCACCTGGCGATTGGGCGGGATTGTTCGCGTCGGAGGTCCTATGTGTGAAGATGGACCCAAGCTTCTCAAGGCGTCTAGGGCTGATTGTTTGAATCCGGACGCCACGATCAATCCTTTTCCCGACCCAATGGTGTATGCGCGTATTCGGCAAAGACGGTGGCCCGATCAATCGAATTAGCACGCCTAGCGGCCAAGGGAGCACCTCTCGTCGCTGTCAGGGGCGGCGTGGGGCCAATAACTGAGGACTGCTCGCTGTTCGCAAAGCTTGGCACAACGAATGTCCGCTTTGGGTCATCAACGGAAATCAGAAACGGCGTCCTTGATGTCGGCGTTACCCCCAGGAACAGACATTATGTGGCGGGCTGGGCATGTCCGTTTCGTGCCACAAGCCGACATTTTTGGAAGCGATGGAGCTCACCTCGAGCGGGCCGGTCACCTACCCCCCCCCGCCCGCATAGTCGAAGTCAAAAAAGAAAGAGCCCCCGACGGGGGGGACGGGGCCTCTTCGGGTTCCTATGGGGGAACCATGATGGGGGAGGGAAAACCCCA
>CAXMNC010000112.1:0-7899 GCA_964194625.1 Acidiferrobacterales bacterium | reverse complement strand
GGCCAGTTTGCGTGTCGGTTCTTCGGTCACAAAAATCTCTATTCTTCTAATTCTGCGGACAATTGCGCTGATAGTATCGCAGGTGACTGGGGGTGGCGAGTGAATGGCGACAAACAAGAAGATACCGGCCCCTCATTTGGTGCACACTTTTCGGGGTCGGATTGTTCGCACAGTGCCGATTTTTGACCTAAAGAAAGTTACCCGAGTGGCTGCATCGGGCAATTAGCGGGCATGTTCAACAGGCCTCAGGATGTCTGCTTTCTCCAATGCGGACATTATTACTCTCATGAAAAACTTCCGCTAAATACTGAGGCTGTGTGAAAACGTTGAATCAAAATTGCTGGTGAGATTAGTGATTGCTTTACTGGTATTCCAGTCCCATAAGTGGAGCTTCGATAGTAAAAGTTGTTTCATTTGATGAATGTAGTGTCGTGCTGTCCCAACAGCCCCTTAATATTTTGCGTTTTCACACAGGTGCGCCGGGAGACCGGCAAGGAGTAGGAGGTGCAAGTCCTCTACGATGAAGGAATAGCGAACCACATCGGCCCCGAGCCGTGCGCAGGCATCCGTGAGGGTGTAGGCGAAGCGTCGGCAGGGGTACGTACAGGCCAGCCATTGAGCCGCGATAGAAAACAAGTTCCGAGTGCCGACGCTGTCTGTGTAGCGGAAGGCAAGACGTTTGAGTGCGCTAACGCGAGCGCTCAGGCGACTCGGCGTGGTCATAGACCCTGGCATGTACGCACGCTCCTTGTACGGGAACCGGGAGATCTCGAGTCTGACCAGCCTTGGTACTGGGCTGGCCCGCATCGGGAAGGCGAGGAGCCGTAGCCGATGATGAACGGACCCGAGAAGTCTGACTCTGCCATAGTAGCGAAGAAGCCTGCGAACAAAGCCGGAGACCCGGTAGCGGACCGGGTGTAGCAAAGGGCGGGGACCAAGGGGAACACGGGCCAACCGCGCACGCGCCGGACGCAGAGTCGGAGCAGCGTGTCACCGGGGTTGGAACGTGTACGGCAAGCAGCAAACGATTTGCCGTCACTCACCCAAGGTAGGAGCCCAGTGCGTGAATTGCGCTCGCTGGGATCTGTGCGGGGGGTATCGGGTAACCGGTATCCCTACCGCGAATCTGGCCCTACTTCGGTCATTGAATCTCAGTAACAGAGTAAGCCGCGTACGCTCAACGCGATGTGGTTAGCTGGAGGCACAAGATTGTTCTAGTTTGGATTAGATAATTCACCGCAAACCCGGATTGAGTCCCATTGTGTTGAAAAAGTCGAAAAATCTGGGTGTCCGTTTTTCCGGAGAATACCAAAAAGTTTTGAACTTCTCACATGACTAAAAATGTGAGCACACCTTTGGTTGGGATTAGTACGTAGCAACGACACCATCGCCGCGAGGATCGACGGCACCTTCGATAACACCCGACGGATGGCGCACGATTGCGCCCGCGTGACCCATGACCTCGTCAAACGGTCCGACTATCTCTATATCATGGCCTGCGTGCGCCAGAGCCTGCAGCACGTCGGGTGTGAAACGGTTCTCGATGCGTACATTGTTCTTCGGTGCACCCCAGGTGCGGCCCAGCAGCCAGCGGGGTCCGGTCACGCATTGCTGTAGCTCTTGTCCGTATTGCGCATAACGCGTGTAAATTACCGCTTGCGTCTGCGGTTGTCCGTCGCCGCCCATCGTGCCGTAGACCAGGGTGCGGCCATCATCCAACTGCGCCATCGCTGGGTGGATGGTGTGAAAAGGTTTACGGCCCGGTTCGAGCCGGTTTATTGCGCCTCCGGCAAGCTTAAAGCTCGTACCACGGTTCTGCCAGAGGATACCGCTCTGAGGCAGTATCACGCCCGATCCCAACTCCCAGTAGATGCTTTGAATAAAGCTCACTGCGCGCCCCCTTTCGTCTATGGCGCCGAGCCAAACGGTATCACCTCCAACGGAACTGTTCCGCCAAGGCGCTGCCTGGTGACGGTCGATATTTCGTGCCATGTTCTCTAACGCCTCGTCGGTGAGAAATCGTTCGGGTGCGGCCTTTATGTAGCCCGGGTCGGTGACATATGTATCGCGCACACGGAACGCGCATTTGGTCGCCTCGAGCAGTAGGTGCACGTAGTCGAACGTGTCCGCGCACTGGCAGTCGAGGCGGTCGAACAACCCGAGAATAATGATCGACGCCAGCCCCTGTGTTGGGGGCGGCATGTTGTAAAGGGTTCCTGTGGCGACATGTGCGGAAAGTGGCTTGACTTCGAGCGCCCAGTGGCGCGCCAAGTCCGCTTCGCGGACGGGGCTGCCAACCTGCTCGAGATCAGCTGCGAGCGTGCGCGCCAGTTCGCCGCGATAAAAATCGTCGAGGCCGACGCGCGCGAGGTGCTCCAAGGTCTGCGCGAGTGCGGGTTGCTTGAACACGCTACCAATGACCGGTGCTTTACCGTCTAGCATGAAGTGGTCGGCGAAGGCAGAGATTTCTTCCAACTCCGCGCGTTTGGCGGCCGTATGGCTGTGCTGGCTGCGCGTCACTGCGACACCCTCACGCGCATAGTACTCGGCATCTTCAAGCAACCGTACCAATGGCAGCGATCCACCCCAGCGCTTGTTTACCTCGAGCGCTAACTGCCATCCAGACACCGCGCCGGCGACGGTGTTGGCCGCCAGTGGCCCGCGCGCAGGAATCTCCGTGAGGCCTTGCTGAGTATAAAACTCGACGCTAGCCCGGGCTGCGGCCGCGCCGCAGGCATCGATACCGATCGGCGGACTGTGGCCGTCTGTGATGAGCCAGAAGTTATCACCGCCTAGCCCGTTCATGTGCGGGTAAACCACCGCGATGGTAGAGGCTGCCGCCACTATCGCTTCAATGGCATTGCCGCCTTCGCGTAACACGCGCAGTCCCGCTTGCGCTGCGAGATGGTGAGGTGCGACTACGGCACCGCGCATGGCTTTGGGTGTCTGCAACATTTATCGATTATCTCAACGATTGGCAGCCACGGGGATCGGGGCCCGGAGAAGCCCGCTTGCTGCTTCTAAATCTTACGTTCTCCGGTGGACGCTTGACTTGACCCCAATAGGCAGCTCGCGGTGGATACTGTTGAAAACTCCAAATTGTTTCAAACGGCGATATTCTCTCCTTTTCCAGCCATCTACAAATTGGAAATCGACTGGAGCCGATTCCCGTCTATTCCATAATCGATTAGGTAACAACGTTTTGTGGTTCTCCCCGCCGCCGTGTCTGGGGTTCCCGCTGGCAGGGATTACGGTGGTTTGATCATTGTGCCGTAGCGGCGAGGCTTTATCGCTCGCCCGAAGAACAAGGCGGATACTAATCCAGTCCATATCTCGCGGGCGGATTGTTGCGCTGCAGCGAAATACAAATTTTAATCATTTGTTATAGAGGTTGTCTAAACACGACGGTTGTACCACTTTGTAGATTAGCATTAGCGACCCAAAAGGAGTAGGTTTACGTCGTCGGCTGGATTGCTCACCTGGGCCGGCACACTAGGTTAACTAACATCCTGATTGATTGTAGCGAAGGCTCCGGTTGTAAGATGCACAAGAAGGATTCCGATTGGACTCAAATGTTTTGCGATAAGTGTTTTCTTTAGACGTCGAATCCCGAGGGTAGAACATTGTTACCGTATAACAAATGCGAGCTGGCATGGTTTCGACTTCCATCTCGGGGGATTGTCCTACGCTGTGTCAGCTTCTTAAACACCAGAGGAGAACTTGAAGATGAAACGACGTAACTTTTTAAAAGCCGGTATAGCCGGCGCTGCCACCACCACGCTCGCTGCTCCTACGATCGTTAGCGCGGACAACAGCCAGTGGAAAATGACCACTTCATTTCCGCCCGGACTACCGTTCTATCAGAGTGGGCCGGGAAGTGCTGAGTGGATCGTTCAAAGTATCGACGAATTAACTGATGGTCGTTTAAAAATCAAACTTTACGCGGCCGGGGAGTTGATACCCTGGAATGGCGGCTTCGACGCTGTCAAGAGTGGCACGGTGGAGGCGAATTCAGCGGTTGCCTACTACTGGTCGGGCAAGATTCCGGCGTTGCAGTATTTTGGCACCGTGCCCTTCGGCATGAGTTTTCAGGGGCAGAACGCATGGTATTACCATGGGGGGGGGTTGGAGCTTTGGAACGAGATTTACGCTGAGCACGGCCTGATTGCATTCCCGTGCGGCAATTCCGGCGTGCAAATGACTGGCTGGTTCAAGAACCCGGTTAACTCGCTGGCTGACTTCGATGGCCTAAAGATGCGCATCCCAGGACTGGGTGGCAAGATCTACAAGGAGATCGGCGTTAATGTAAAGCTGTTGGGTGGCGGCGAGATCTTTCCAGCACTGGAACGCGGCGTGATTGACGCGGCCGAGTGGGTAGGCCCCCTGCAGGACACTCGTTTAGGGCTCCATAAGGCAGCCAAGAATTACTACAACACCGGCTGGCACGAGCCTTCGACGACTACCGAGCTGCTGATGAGCAAAAAAGCCTATGACGCCCAGCCCAAGGACATCCAAGGCATTATCCGGCACGTTGCCGCATCGGCCAATATCATCGCCCACACCTCGGCCGAGGCCTTGAATGGTCCGGCGCTTGCGGATCTGATTGAGAAACACGGAGTCAATGTGTCGCAGCTTCCTGATGACGTAATCGAAGAATTGCGCAAAAAGACCGTCGAGGTACTGGAGGCCGGCGCTGCGGCGGACCCCACCACGCGTAAAGTCCATGACTCCTTCATGGCATTCAAGGAAATACACGATAAGTGGGCGAACTCGAGCGAACGGCAGTTCGCAACGCGGGTGCGAGGGGGATAGACCTTCTAATTGCCCACCTTCCCCCGTGCAGCACAGGGGGAAGGTGGGCATCGCTTCTCACTGCGTTACCGTACGGCTCGAACCAATGCAGCACGAAGACTACAAGGTCGAGAATCAGCCACGTTCTCCAATCTCCGACGGGCTAGAGTCGATTGTCGACTGGACCGGCCGGGGCACTGCATGGGTCTGCTTGTTCATCGTTGTGCTCGTCGCTTTTAACGTGATCCTTCGCTACGCTTTCCGATTGGGACCAGTGGCATTGCAAGAACTGGAATGGCATTTGATGTCACCCATTGCATTAATTGGTATGTCCTATGCGATGCGCCATAGTGCCCACGTTCGCGTCGATATTTTCTACGAACGTTTCTCGCTCAAAGTGCAAACCCTGGTTGACATTTTTTCCGCGCTGCTGACCGTCGTCGTGTCGATCATCATTATCAAACTATCATTGGGTTTTGTAGAACAAGCGTATTCAATTGGTGAAGGCTCGCCCGATCCTGGCGGGCTGCCGTATCGATTTCTACTGCGGTCGTTTATTCCACTCGGTTTTACACTGCTTGCGATCCAGGCGGCCGCGCAACTGCTGCGATCGGGTCTGCATTTAAAAAAGACATAATCGGCCCATGGAAAATGAGACTCTCGTCATACTGATGGCGTTCGGTTTTTTTGCACTCTTATTTATCGGGGTGCCCGTAGCGATTGCGTTAGCCACATCAGGACTTCTGTTTGGTTATCTCGGATTTGGCATGGGATTGTTCAATCTGTTACCCCAACGCATTTTCGGTTTGATGGAGAACTATACGTTGATGGCAATCCCGCTGTTTGTATTCATGGGGGTCATGCTGGAGCGGTCTCGAATCGCTGAGGAACTGTTGGATGTTATCGGCCACGTGGCCGGCGGGTTACGGGGTGGTATGGGGTTGTCGATCATTTTAGTGGGCGTGTTGATGGGTGCATCCACGGGTATTGTAGGTGCCACCGTGGTGACGCTCGGTCTGCTGGTTTTACCGGTGTTTTTGCGGCGCGGCTATAGCAAGTCATTGGCATGTGGAACGATTTGCGCATCGGGAACACTTGGCCAGATCATTCCTCCCAGTCTGGTGCTTATTCTGCTCGCCGACATTATGGGTCAGGGCTTAGGAACACTATTTGCGGCGGCGCTTATTCCTGGATTGGTCCTTGCGACGATATATGCGGCTTACATATTGCTGATAGGTTGGCTGCGGCCGGATATGGCGCCAGCGATTCCGGTTGAGGAAAGGGCTCTAGTTTCGCGGTCCGAACTCGTCGTAAAAGTGTTCAAGGTCGTGCTGCCCCCGATCCTTTTGATCGTCGCTGTTTTGGGATCGATCATTGGAGGAATTGCCGCGCCAACCGAAGCAGCATCGATGGGTGCGCTAGGGAGTCTACTCGTTGCATTTTTGGCGCGCCGCTTGGACCGCGAAGTCCTGACCGAAACTGTTCGTAATACGTTCAAAATTAGCGCAATGGTGTTTTTTATCTTGATCTGCGCCCAAGCGTTTTCACTCGCATTTCGTGGGTTAAATGGGGAAGATCTCATCGAACGCTTGTTCGAACTCGTCCCTGGTGGGGTTACGGCGGATATTATCTTTATGTTGGTGTTGTTATTTCTGCTTGGTTTTTTTATGGAATGGATTGAGATTTGCTACATTGTGTTGCCTCTGTTTTTGCCAATTTTTTATGGGACCGACGTTAACCTGGTGTGGCTCGCCATGTTGGTCTGCCTAAACTTGCAGACTTCGTTTCTAACACCGCCGGTGGGTTGGTCGCTGTTTTTCCTGAAAGGCGTCGCTCCGCCAGAGGTTAGGAGCTATCATATCTATGTCGGCGTCTTACCCTATGTGGCGTTGCAGGTAATCGCTTTGGGCTTATTATTCTATTTTCCTGCCATCGCCACGTGGCTACCGAATGCCATCGGCTGGTAACCACTCCGGATTTTCGAAATCCATTTGGATAAGCATTTGTCGAGTTACCAACCGATCCACGGTCCTCAGTTCGGAACGAGGTGACGATTCCGGCACAACGTGGGTCCGTAGCGGCCATAATAAGACCCGATTGGTCGGGCACGAGGCCGAGGCGGCGCTCGTAATGCCACCCGTGCTCGGTCCCTGAATCGGTTTCCCTGACTCTCCGTGACAAAGTCGATTCTCACTTCCCTGTGGATACTGCGTTTTCACTTAAGTCGACTACGCTATACAATTTCAATGTATGACCGGTTTTGTCCGGGAGAGTAGCCCCGCGGAGTTTCACACCGAGGCTACTCACCACGCCGATTGCCGTCATTCGATTGTATCTTCTCCGACAGAATCTCAGCTTAATTGTAAATTTCGGCGCCCAACGTACTGGCATCGAAGCGATTACGGATCGCGACGACTGGTTGTGTGTTCGTCTAATCGCCGAACAGAAATGTGGATTTGTACGTGAAAATATTGATCAAAAACCGGTCGAATCCTGCGCGCCGCGCTACCCGCATGGCAGACAATGACAAGTACCTTATGTGTGTGTCGTATCCCTGCTAGAGGCAGCTCTCGCGTATAAGGAGCCGGTCGAATCAGAAAGACTTGGAAGTTATGACAGGCGGTGATCGGCCAAAAGCGGCCAATTGAGTTATCATGGAAATCTTCCGCTTAATACTGACGCTGTGTGAAAACGTTGAATCAAAATTGTTGGTGGGAATGATGATTACGTTATTCACATTCCAATCCCATAAGTGGAGCTTCAATTGTAAAACTCGTTTCATTTGATGAATGTAGTGTAGCGCTGTCCCAACGGCCTATAAATTTCCCGCGTTTTCACACATAGATGGTCGCCCCCGTTTTGCCAAGCGTTCATTTCATCAATTGCAAGTCAGTAGGTTGCAGCCATAGATCCGGACTTTGAATGAGGCATACAACCTCTGTCCCTGATGGAATTTGCTAGCGGGTACCTTTACAGCCTGTCGAGCTTTTCGCTCCCTGTGTGAAATAGGTTTGGCCCGCTACGGTCTGACCTGTCTTGCCATCAATGCATGCTCGCCTGAGCAAACCTTGGAAACTTAACTTTATGCCGCCAGTTTGTACTCCCCAT
>CAXMNC010000111.1:0-4908 GCA_964194625.1 Acidiferrobacterales bacterium | reverse complement strand
GGCCACTATGTCCCCGTCAATCCCACGCCAATCAAAGACCCCGAGTACGTCGCGCACAGCAAAAACTTTTTCCGCGAACTTGGCTTCGCCGATAGCATGGCGGAGTTGGACGACTTCGTCCGCCTGTTCTCCGGCGACATCTCGCAGGTTCCTGAGCCGATGCGTAAGGTCGGTTGGGCGTGTGGGTACGCACTTTCCATCTACGGCACCGAATACTATCAGCAGTGTCCATTCCAAACCGGCAACGGATACGGCGATGGTCGCGCAGTTTCTGTGCTTGAGGCCGTCATCAACGGTCAACGCTGGGAAATGCAGCTGAAAGGTGGCGGTCGGACACCATACTGCCGCGGCGCAGACGGTCGCGCCGTCCTGCGTTCGAGTGTTCGGGAATTCCTGGCACAGGAACACATGCACGCGCTCGGAGTGCCAACGTCACGGTCTTTGAGTTTGTACGTTTCGAAAACGGAGAAGGTCAAGCGGCCGTGGTACTCGGAAGGCTCGCACTCGCCGGATCCCGACATGCTTATGTCGAATGCAGTCGCCATCTCGACGCGCGTCGCACCGTCTTTCATTCGGGTCGGCCAACTCGAGCTCTTCGGTCGCCGTGCCCGCAACAAGGAGCACTCGAAAGCGCTGGAGGAGCTCGAGAAGATTGTGTTGCACTTGATCGATCGTGAGTACGGTGATGTCATCGACCAGAAACTAACCACCGCCGAAAAAGTGGTGTTGCTCGCGCGCGAGTTCCGCAGCCGCCTTACATCGCTTGTGGCGAACTGGATCCGCGTCGGCTACTGCCAGGGCAACTTCAACAGCGACAATTGCGCGGCTGGTGGTTTCACACTCGACTACGGTCCATTCGGGTTCTGCGATATGTTCAACCCGGACTACCAGCCATGGACGGGTGGCGGGCATCACTTCTCGTTCCTGAACCAACCAGTGGCAGCGGAACGCAACTTCCACGTGTTTTGCACGGCGTTGCTGCCGTTGCTGACGTCGCATGAGGACTATCTGCAACAGCTTGGTGAGATTCATAGTGACTTTTCGAAAGTGATGCAAGCGCAAATGGAGAAGATGTGGGCTGCCAAACTCGGGCTTGGTACTTTTAACGCGGCGTTGTTCAGTGAGCTCGAAACGCTCATGGTGCAAACGCCGGTTGATTACACCATTTTCTTTCGCGAGCTTTCGATGGTACCTGACGATATTGGCCCTCTCAAAAAAAGCTTCTACAAGAACTCCAAGCTTGCGATGGATTCAATGCACCCGACCTATGCGACAGACCCCGAAGGGATGGAACAGCGCTGGTCAGAGTGGCTCAAAAAATGGAAATCACTTATCGGTAGTACGACCGACTCTAATGCTGCGCCGGCCCTTTCCCGTGAGGCGCTCTCCAGTAAAATGAAACTCTTCAATCCAAAATACAGTCTGCGAGAGTGGTTCGTTGTGCCTGCGTATCAGCAAGCGGCCGCGGGGAACTATTCTGTAATTCGTGAACTGCAGGATATCATGACGCAGCCATACGCCGAGCAGTCGAAGGACGTGGAGGAGAAATACTATAGGCTGAAGCCGTCTGAGTTCTTTGCGGTCGGTGGATTGTCGTATTATAGCTGCTCGTCGTGATTTTTCGAAAACCGATCGGCCAGGGACGGCACACCGTTGACGGCCTGTCTGCCGTCTACCTGTGCCGAAACCATAGCTGCGACGCGCCGGTGACGAGCGTGCAGGCGCTCATTGAGTGCTGTACAGCATGACGAAGATTGCCATAACGTCCCATCGCCTTTCACCCTTATCGGGGGAGCCAGGTACGCTGGAACGAACCGGCCTTCTTGAGGGAGATGCCTCCGCTGCAGAGGTGGTCGTCGCCTACCACGAGCGGACAAAACATCACTTCCACCGCTACGCCGCCTCGCTTGGCTACATGGACTGGGCGACGCAGCCCAATCCGTTTCGGCGCTACGAAGGAGCAGATCTCGTTCGCCTCCCTCTGCCTAAAGCAGGTCGCCCACTACCCTATTGGCAGCTCTATGCGAGCGCGAACGTGCCGCCGATGCCACTGTCGTTGGAGTCGATCTCGATCTTTTTCCGGTACGCACTGTCGCTGACGGCATGGAAGCAAGTCGGCGATACCACGTGGCCGTTGCGCGCAAATCCTTCGAGCGGGAATCTTCATCCGACCGAGGGCTATGCCGTACTACCTGCGGTCGACCAGATCGGCGATGCGGCCGCCGTGTACCACTATGCGCCGAGGGAACACGCTCTTGAACAGCGAGCGGTGATCGACGCGAAGCGGTGGAGCGAGCTGACGGTGTCTTTCCCGGAGGGCTCCTTCCTTGTGGGCCTGTCGTCGGTACATTGGCGGGAAGCCTGGAAGTACGGTGAGCGCGCGTTCCGTTACTGCCAGCACGACGTTGGACACGCGCTTGCCAGCCTGCGTATCGCGGCAGCGGCGATCGGCTGGAGATTGGTGATCCTCGATAGCGTCAGCGATGGCACCCTCGCCAGCCTCCTTGGGCTTGACCGCGATGAGGACTTCGTGGCGGCGGAGCGCGAGGAAGCTGATCTACTCGCGTTGATTTCACCGGATTTACCAGCACCGATTCCGCCGGAATCCAAGCCATTGACGGCGCACGGCAGTGGCGTGCTTTGGCAGGGCAGGGCCAACACGCTGAGCCCCGAAAACAGCGTCAATTGGCCCGCAATCGACGCCGTTGCGCAGGCGACGCGACGATACGAAAGCTCGCCGATCAAGGAGGAGTTCTCCGGCTTCCCCTCGGAGAATGAGCTTTTTGGCACACCCATCCGTCAGGGCCTGCTCACCGCGGAGATGGCCATTCTTGGCCGCCGCAGCGCAGTAGCGATGGATGGCTCGACGGCGATCTCGCGAGCAGAATTCTTTCGCATGCTCGCCCGACTGATTCCAACACAAGAGCGGCGAGCTATGCCCTGGGACGCGATCCCCTGGCGACCGCGCATCCACATCGGGCTTTTCGTTCACCGCGTCGACGGCCTGGCACCCGGCATCTACGCGCTCGCCCGCGATCCGCATAAGGTCGATATCCTCAAAAAAGTGATGCATTCAGAATTTTGTTGGCACCGCGTGTCCGACTGTCCGCCAGAACTCCCCTTGTACCTCCTTCAGGAGGGGGACTGTCGAACGCTGGCGGCCACCGTCTCCTGTGGCCAGGACATCGCCGGCGATAGCGCCTTCAGCCTGGCCATGATCGCCGACTACAGGGACAGCCTGGCGACATATGGCAGCGGGTTCTACCGGAACCTGTTCTGGGAGGCCGGCATGGTAGGCCAGCTGCTTTATCTTGAAGCCGAAGAGTCGGGCATCCGCGCCACAGGGATCGGCTGCTACTTCGACGATCCAGTTCATGCGGCCTTCGGGATCGTTTCAAGCGAGTGGCAAAGTTTCTACCACTTCACTGTGGGCGGACCGGTTGAAGACAGTCGGCTCACGACCTTGCCAGGGTACAATTTCGAGGAAGAACAATGAGCATCCTGACATCCGTCTCGGCAACTCGGATAGCACAGCTGCGCGGACAGATTCGAAAGGAACGACCATGGTACTGAGCGAATCTCTCCACCAGCAGATTTCCGAACTCATGCCACAAAACACACAGCAGTGTCTGGCTATAGTCAAAAAAGTAACGCAAAAATTGATCGACAGTCATCTGCTTGAAGGCAGTGTCATGCGTTGCGAAGGTATTCATAGGAGACATGAGCATGGCTGATGAACTCAACAAGCAGAAGACTTTTTTGAAGTGGGAAGAATCGGCGGCAGTATTACAAGCTGATGCGAGGCAGGGCATAGCTCGCGCGCAACGTTTACTGTCTACGCGCTACCTGCGCGGCCGTGGCGTACCTAAGGACGAGGCCATCGCCTTTTATTGGATGCAGTTCGCCGCAAAACAAAATTATGCCACGGCCCAGCGCAGCCTGGGCGAGCTTTACGAAAACGGATCGGGTGTTACGCTGGACATCACCATAGCGTTGCATTGGTATGGCCTCGCAGCACTGCAAGGCGATTCCATCGCAAAAAAACATTTGCAGCGCTTAGGCCAGCCAAACACGTTATTTTAAAAATCAGTTAACCCATGCGCAGAAGCCCCCATGACCACCAATATAATTACCATTGTTGACCAGCGTGCCGCTAGCCGTGTACCGGTGATTCCGACGCACGCGCCCACCCCCGACGGCACGCTCGCGGACACGCGTGGCCGGCTCTTGCGCGACCTGCGCATTTCGGTAACTGATCGCTGCAACTTCCGCTGCACCTATTGCATGCCCAAATCAGTATTCGACAAGGACTATCGCTTTTTACCAAAACCCGAACTTTTGAGCTTCGATGAAATCACGCGTATGGCACAGCTGTTCGTCGCACATGGCGTCGAGAAAATTCGGCTCACTGGCGGCGAACCCCTGCTGCGTAAAAACCTCGAGGTTTTGATTGAAATGCTGGCCTCCCTTAAGACGTTTAATGGTAAACCTTTGGATATAGCTCTCACCACCAACGCCTCGCTGCTGTCCAGGAAAGCCCCGGCACTCAAGGCCGCTGGCCTGCAGCGTGTCACCGTCTCACTCGATTCGCTCGATGACGCTATATTCCGCGCCATCAACGATGTGGACTTTTCAGTAGCCGATGTGCTGGATGGCATCGACGCTGCGCAAAACGCGGGCTTAGCGCCCATTAAGATCAACATGGTGGTCAAGAAAGATGTCAACGATCAGGACATTGTTGCGATGGCGCGGCACTTCAAGGGTAGTGGCCACATCGTGCGCTTCATCGAATTCATGGACGTGGGCTCCTCCAACGGCTGGTGTATGAACGATGTCGTGCCCTCGGCCGAGATCGTGCGCATGATCAACGCAGAGATGCCGATCATCGAAGCGGAATCCAACTACGCT
>CAXMNC010000110.1:0-2872 GCA_964194625.1 Acidiferrobacterales bacterium | reverse complement strand
GTGCGGAAATCGAATATAGGGCGTTAGCGTAAGGCTTGCCAACGCCCTTTCACCTTGTCTCCGAAGAGCCCCTGAAAGCACTACACAGCGGCGCTGGACGTCATTCCACTGAGGCAGGCAGCCACATCGACGCGGACGCGCTTGAAATTTCCTTCGACAAGTTGGAGCGATTTTTCTCATAGCGCCTACTGTCCAACTCTTCGCGAACTTCGCGCACGACACCACTCATTTCGTTGACAGTATTTCGGAGGCGGAGGGTCGTCGGCAACAACGCGGTTCACCCAGGGCAGATTGATCTCAGAGATGACCGGGCCAAGGCTGAAAACCTTTTGCGTCTCCCGAACCAAATCGTTGAGAAAATGATTTCAGAACCCCAGCATGTCGAAGAAGCCTACAACGCCCTTCCCGAAGACGCGCGGCAGGCAAATGAGAAAAGAGACGGCAAGTAACAGGAACACGCCAAGAAATTTTACAATTTACCCGGCCACAGTCGCGCGCTGTGCATCACCGACAAAATCTGAATATGCTCATCGCGCACGCGATAGGCGACAACGTAATTCTTGTGAGCAACCCACTCTCTTGTGCCATCCACCCGACCCTGACGGCCAGCGTTTGGATGGTCAGAGAGTGTGGTTTCAGCACTATCTACAAGATCATCAACCAGCTGTTGTGCCGCCCTCGGGTCATCGTTGGCAATGTATTCAGCAATCGCGCTCAGGTCAGCTCGACTGCGGGCCGCCCATATGATTTTCATGCAGTCTTCTTAGCTTTCGCAATCTCTACAATGTGCTTGTGCAAATGGGTTTTCACCTCCGCAGAAGTATACGACCGCCCGGCATCTGCATCCGAAATACCCTCTTGAACGTGCGCGACAAATTCTTCTTCAGCAGCTAGGTATTGTTCCACAGCTTCATTCGCCAAAAACGCTTTCGATCGGCGTGTCACTTCCGCCAGATTCTTGAGGCGTTGCTTAATTTCCGGTGTAGTTTGAAACGTGAAGGTGGTGCGATCCGCCATCCGATCTCTTTCGATTGTTTTGTTCATATGCGCATATTGTAACACACAGTAAGACATTGTGCAAATCGCACATCTTTAAGCAGCGTCTTATCCCAGAAGCCAAACACATTACGCCGCCTGCCCGCTCAATCGACCATAAAAGCTGCGCTCGAGATGGAGCTCCCCTGCCCCAGCCTTCTCGATCATGCCGCGCAAGTTACCTCCGGGTGACGCCACCTCACCTGCGCAATGCTTGTCGAACACTAGCACCAGACACATACGCTCCGGCCACCATGCGACCCTACTATGCGGACGTCCAGATTTTTGTCGATTGGTGTGAAAGAAACAACCTCCCGCCCTTCCCTGCCACGGTCGAAACCGTCTGTCGTTTTCTGGAAGATCAGGCGCCCGAGCGAGCGGTTTCAACCGTTCGTCGGCGCCTCTACGCGATCCGCAAGGTGCACCGGCTGTTGCGACTTCCTGCCCCCACTCAGGATGAAGATATCAACCTCTCGCTGCGGCGCATCCGGCGCAGTAAACCAAACAGACCGAGACAGGCGAAGGGACTAACCCGTGACTACCTGGAGCGTTTCCTGCGCGTGCAGCCTGAGGGTCCCGTGGGTCTGCGAAATCGAGCTTTGCTGTCGCTTGGCTACGATCTCTTGACGCGTCGGTCCGAACTCATCGCATTGATGACAAATGATATCGAAACCTGCCCCGATGGAACGTTGCGCGTTCTTATTCGGCGCAGCAAAGCCGACCCCTTTGGTCTCGGTCGAATTGCCTTCACCTCGCGACGAAGTGCGGGCCTCGTCGAGAAATGGCTTTCGTGGCGCGGCCCATATATCCGGGCTCTGTTCTGTCCGATTTACCACGGCAAGGCGCTAAATCGCAGTTTGAGTGTCAGCTCAGTCAAACGCGTGATCAAAACATCAGCTCAAAAGGCGGGGTTGAAGCCTGAGGACGTCGAAGCCTTTAGTGGGCATTCGCTGCGGGTTGGCGCGGCACAAGATCTCCTCTGTGCGGGCCACGACACAGCGGCAATCATGCGTGCCGGGGGGTGGAAGTCTGTTAATGTCCTTGGCCGATACCTCGAGCACGCAGAGCACAATGTTTGGACATAAGCTTTTCTTATTGGCTTTGGTAACTTGTTACCGGTAGAAAATCCTCCCGCGCCTCGCCCCCGAGCAAGATAATTCCTCCGGCCCAAAGCCAGGCATGAGCAGACATTCCTTCATTGTAGTTGGTTTCGACGACACGAGAGATTTTAGCACCGAGGACCAACGTGTTCGGAACACTGCGACGGTTCAGGATTGTTTTACCAGCCATTGCCTGCATCAGACATGTGAATCTGTTGCCAAACGACTGATTGACCGCCTTCACCGCCCAGCGGATGTCCCGAAGCATTTTGTGATCGTGCACACCGTTATCACGATGCTCTCCTGGATGCGCCGCGCCGAGTAGAGCCGAATAGTCTCGTCCATGTCCTGGCGCGATATCTGGAGACTGCGGAGCACAACGTTTGGGCCTGTGATTAGGAAGAGAGGCCTTCGATTTGGGTATCCCGTCCATCATTGAACGGGTCGCCCTGTCCCACTCAGGAATCACAGCTTGCTAAATTCGCCCTCATCAAGCGATTGCAGCTCATCCGTAGTGTGCGATGACGAACTTTCAGGCCAAAGGCCTGTCCATTTGCGGCTGCCCAATGCTCTGTGCCTCTTGTTTTTTTTCGGGCGTGCGGAAATCGAATATAGGGCGTTAGCGTAAGGCTTGCCAACGCCCTTTCACCTTGTCTCCGAAGAGCCCCTGAAAGCACTACACAGCGGCGCTGGACGTCATTCCACTGAGGCAGGCAGCCACATCGACGCGGACGCGC
>CAXMNC010000109.1:0-7833 GCA_964194625.1 Acidiferrobacterales bacterium | reverse complement strand
AAATTGCGCATCACTAGCCATGAAGCGAAGGCCAGGGCAACGAATTCGCTGATCACCGATGCCAGCGCGACGCCTTGGACGCCCCAACCGAGAGCCAAAACGAACAGAAGATCGAGAAGCACATTGGTGATGTTGAGCACGAGCTGTAGCGCGAGGACGGCGCGCGTGTTTTGGATGCCGATGAGACAACCAAGAATGGCGTAGTTGGCCAGCGTTGCCGGTGCGCTCCAAACGCGTATCGCATAGTAGCTGTTCGCCAGGGATTCGAGTTCAACGCTGCCCGAAAAGGCCCAGAATACGAACAGACCTATGGGAAACTGGAGTGCCACCACCAGAACGCCCAGACCGGCGGCAAGCAGCAACGCGCGTGCTAGAGTGGCACGCACCTCATCGATATCTCCGGCACCGTAGGCTTGGGCGACGAAGCCGGTAGTGCCCATTCGCAAAAAGCCAAAGCCCCAAAACAGGAAATTGAAGATAATGGCGCCAAGCGCTACGGCGCCGATGTAGATGGGGTCCGGGAGGTGGCCGACCACCGCGGTGTCGACAGCGCCTACCAGTGGCACCGATATGTTAGATAAGATAATTGGTCCGGCTAGCAGCCACACTCGGTGGTGCCATTCACGCGGTGATGTGGGTAACGTGGTCAACGAGGGCGCCTATCGCAAGCCCTTAGCAATCTGCTCGTAGTCTTGATGTTCCGATGCAATGAAACCGCGCCGCACCAGAAAATGGATAATCACAAGGTTACAATTAAATTTGAACTCGGTGGTGTTGCTGACAACGTCCATGACACGATCGATGGGCCATAGATAGAACGCCTCAACTTCGCCGTCGACCGGTCGCGGCTCGAAGTCGGATGGCAGTTCAAGATCGCAAACAAACTGCACATCCGGCTTTAGCCCTTCAGGGACTTGCTTGCAGTAGGATATCGACCCGGCGCGGATTGCACGTGATGCCAAGGAGGCCGGAATGCCAGCCTCCTCGTGACATTCCTTGACGACATTATCTTCTAGCGAGATCCCAATCGGCAAACCACCGGCAACCATATTGTCGAGCTTGCCCGGAAAGGTGGACTTGGTAGCAGAACGACGTGCAATCCACATTTGTAGCTCTCGCCCATTCGCTACAAACCCATTGATATGAACCCCGTAGGCGCGTATGCCGAGACAAGGAAAAGCGGCGCGTTCCATCTGTAACAATGGCTCGCCACCAAACGAAGTGGTAACTGGGTAGATCTCATCACGCCAGGCCGGGATTGCCCCGGCATCGCGTAGTGCTTCGAGCACGGGTTTGATAGCGGTTGATCGTAACTCGGGGGAATCCAATCGAGTATTCAGCGAGATCGTGTCAGGCATGATTTCAAAAACATCGGGGTAGTCGGCAAGTCGCTCCACCATGTCATGGCGCACCCAACCCACTTGGTGTTGCTCGATATAGAAAGGTTTGAATTGCGAGAGGTCGTGTTCGTTGCACTCACGAATGCGGTCAAGAAAGCTCATGTGGTCGTGAACCGTGAAGCGCTGAAGGAAGGATATCTGGTTTAACGAATAACGACTTACGGCTCACGAGTAAATCGGAAAACGTCGGCACAGTTCTGTTACCTGCGTGCGGATCGCTTTTTCGATACGGGTGTTGTCGTCCAGGTTTATAACCAGTGCTTGTAATACATCGGCGATCCAGTTGCCAATCTGTTGGAATTCGGAGACGCCGAGCCCGCGCGTGGTGCCGACGTTCGATGATAGGCGCACGCCAGAGGTAACGGCCGGTGGTTGCGGGTCACCCGGGATCGCATTTTTGTTACAAGTCAGCCCGGCTCTCTCTAAGCTGGCGGATGCAGACTTCCCGGTTAACCCTTGTGAGCGTAAATCCACGAGCATGAGTGCGGTGTCAGTGCCGTTTGCGACAAGCGTGAAATTGCGTTTCTGTAACGTCTTGGCCAAGGTACCGGCATTTTCTACCACTCGCTTCGCATATTGTTTGAACTCTGGTCGCAGCGCTTCTCCGAAGCAGACCGCTTTTGCGGCCACCGCGTGCAAAATAGGACTACCCTGAAGACCCGGGAACAGTGCCGAGTTTATCTTTTTTCCTAGTTCGAAGTCGTTGCTAAGAATGGCCCCGCCGCGGGCGCCGCGCAGGCTCTTGTAGGTTGTTGTTGTCACGATATCTGCATGTGGAAACGGGTTTGGATGGACGCCGCCGGCAACCAGGCCGGCAAAGTGGGCCATGTCGACGAGCAGCAACGCACCGGCACGATCGGCGATCTCGCGAAAGCGGCCGAAGTCGATGAACCGCGGGTAGGCTGAACCGCCAGCAATGACCAGCTTTGGGTCGTGTTCGGCGGCAAGTGCTTCAGCTGCATCATAGTCGATGAGCCCAGATTGTTCTGAGACACCGTAGTGCACAATGTCGAACCACTTGCCCGAGAGATTTGGTGTTGCGCCATGGCTCAGGTGTCCGCCCGCAGACAGCGCCATGCTTAGTATGGTGTCGCCGGGCTGTAACAACGCAAGATAGACAACTTGATTTGCCTGGCTGCCTGAATGTGGTTGTACGTTTGCATATGAGCAACCGAATAGTTGCTTCGCGCGTTCGATAGCGAGTTGTTCGAGTGTGTCGGCGTGCTCGGCCCCGCCATGATAGCGCCGGCCGATATAGCCCTCGACAGTTTTGTTGGTAAGGACAGAGCCTTGCGCTTCCAACACTGCGCGGCTGACCAGATTCTCGGACGCGATTAATTCGATCTGGTCCTGTTGCCGTTCTAGCTCGGCATTGATCGCCTCGGCTACCTGGGAGTCGATTTCCGAAAGCGAGCGGGTGAAATAGCCGCCGTGAGGTTCGTTCACGCGGAGGCCTTGGCTAACAGACAGTCATCTGCCAGTAGCGTTACCGGCGTGAGGTTACGATGATGTTGGTGTTCGGGACGTTTGTACTGCGTCAGTGCGTTTGATACGGGATTTACGATCAACGAAAAGATCCGGCGTGGCCAAGGCGACAGGTTTATTGATGAACCATGCACGAGTGTGTCGCTAAAAACGACTGCGGTGCCGGCCGGGCCTTTGGCCGCAAATAGGCCGCCTTTATCAACCAACGCCTTTACCGTTTCTCTATCCACTGTCCAAAGCGGGTAACTCGTGGTGACGGTGTCTAGGCTCGTCGGAGCCGGACCATATTTGTGTGATCCGCGAATGAAGACGAGTGGGCCATTAAATTCGTTAACATCATCCAAGAAGATGTGAAGATTCAGCGCCAACGGTTTCGGTACGCCATCCTCGCCATGATGGGTCGCAAAATCATAATGCCACTGCCAAACTTCGCCGGAAAACGCTTCTTTGGCGTTCACTTTGACCTGTTGGATATACATGTCCTCACCAAGAAGTTGCATGGCCGGCTCGAGCAGTCTGGGGTGGCGCACAACGCGAGCAAAGACTTCATTGCGCAAGTGCAAACCCATAGCCGTACGTACGACGTCACTATCCTTCTCACGAAAATTCTCCGCACATCTCTCCGAGTTCAGTGGTGGCAGTTGAGATCGCATTAACGCTATTTCCTCCATGGAGAACAGCTCTGGGATCATCACAAAACCGTTTTCGCTAAAGCTTTGAAGTTGTGTCTTGCTTAGCTTCATTGTCACTTTTAGCGCAATACCTGCCCAAACCTAGAGCCTATGGCCTGCGCGCGATCAGATCGATCTCAACCCGGGCCCCACCGGCGAGTGCGGTCACGCCAATGCAACTACGGGCTGGGCGCTGGCCCTCTGGAAAATAGCTGGCATAGATGCGATTCATGACATCGTAGTCCTGTTCAAAGTCAGTAAGAAATACGCGCGCTGAGACTACATTTTCGAATCCAACGCCAACGCCTTGCAATACAGTACGCAGATTTGCCATTACTTTGTGAGTCTGTGCCTCAATACCCTCCGGCATCGTTCGCGGGTCGTAGTCGAGGTCACTGGCGACTTGTCCGGTGACCAAAAGCCACCCGTCGACTTCGACGACATGACTGTACGGTGCAACCGGTTGAGGTGCCCCGCTGATCATATGAAAAATTGGCATACTCATCACGTTTTTCTCTGGTTTGGTGACTGCACCGTGTTTGTATCATTTCAATGTGCCGCCGTCAGCGCTCGCGACAGCGTGTTCCCTGTTTTCCTTCCCCGCCTTGGGGGAGGGTCGGGGAGGGGGTTAGTGCGCCATGAAGACCGGTACTTTCGCGGCAGACAAGATATGCTGCGTAGCGCCGCCAAAGATCATTTGGCGTAATCGGCTACGGGTAAATGCACCCTTGATTAACAGATCTGCACCAATGCGATCCGTCTCTTCGAGTATGGCTTCGCCGACTGTGCGTGACCCTCGCTCGACAAGCTTAGTCTGTGCATTGACATTATTGTGCACAAGATGCTGGGCCACTTGTTCTGCGTTCGGGCCTGGCACCGTACCACCCTGTACTGTCAGCACCACAACTTCCTCCGCTGTCTGCAGCAATGGCATCCCCAATGCAATGGTGCGGGCGGTTTCGGTGCTGCCATTCCAGGCGATGACGATAGTCTTGCCCAGGGTCGCCGGCGTATTCTCGGTCGATATCATAACCGGCCGTCCGCTCTCAAACAGTGCCGCTTCGCACGTGGCGTTGCGATCAGCGGAAGACGGTTGAGTTGCGCACCCAACCACAATTAGATCAAACAACCGACCATATTCGCCGATGATCTGGCTCTCAAGTCCCTCCAATTCCCGCCAATTGGCAGATGGTTTGTCGCCGGCAACTGTTATGTCCTGCAGGGGTACGTCCCTTTCATTCATGAATTTTTCAAAGCGCTCGCGCGCTCCGTCCGCCAAGCGACGCCCCTCTTCAGCCAGCTGGGTAAGGTATTCGCCGGGGATGGTAATACCTTCGCCTGCGATTATCGGCGGCGGTTGTAGCACAAACAGACCCTCGATATAGCTGCCAAACCGGGTGGCAACCAAATGCGCCATCTCTAGCGCGCTCTGGGTGGCGTCGCTACCGTGAAACGGTATAAGTAGTGTTCTCATCACGGTCTCGAGATCTGTTTGCCAAGGGTAACACCTTGACTTGTCCAGGACCATTACTGGTGAGTGCATAGTATAAGTCGGAATGCTCTAGCGGCCCAAAATCCGTATGATCTGGCAGGCATACGCATTTACCGCACTGGAGTCATTTTGCCATCCACGTTTCTTAACAGGCCGTCGTCTTTAGTTGGCATCCTTATTATGGTTGCCTCCACTGTGGCATTTGCGGGCATGCACGCGGGTGTACGTTATTTGTCCATAGAACAGCATTTGCACCCGTTTGAGATCGCCTTCTTCCGTAATTTCTTTGGGCTTTTGGTGCTTGCCCCTTGGTTTGTACGAAAGGGTCTCGCTCCTCTGCGCACCCAGAAATTCAGGTTGCACACGGTCAGGGCGTTGATAAACCTGGTGGCAATGCTTTTGTTCTTCGTCGCCCTTAGCTTGACACCACTCGCAAAAGTGCAGGCGTTGGGTTTTACGGCGCCATTGTTTGCAACGCTCCTGGCGCTGTTGATGTTGGGGGAAAAAGTATTCTTATGGCGTTGGGGGGCTCTGATCGTCGGTTTTATTGGGGCTTTAATCATCGTTCGCCCCGGCCTCCAAGCCATCGATGTAGGGTCGCTGTTAGTGTTGAGTTCAGCGGCGATATGGGCCGGCGCGATCATTATTATCAAGATACTTTCGCGTACCGATTCGTCAGTAACGATCACGGCTTACATGGTATTGCTGATGACACCGCTGTCGTTGATACCAGCCGTATTCTATTGGGAGTGGCCCGACTTCGAGCAGTGGTTGTGGCTGGTATTTGTCGGTGTATCCGGCACCTTGGCGCAACTAGGGTTGGCGCAGGCATTCCGGGTAGCAGAAGCGACGGCCGTGCTGCCTCTTGATTTCATGAAGCTCGCTTGGGGTGCCGCCATTGGTTATTTCTTATTTTCTGAAGTACCCGATGCCGGTGTCTGGATTGGTGGCGCCACCATTTTTGCTGCTGCTACTTATATTGTTTATCGCGAGAGTCAAACAAAAGCGAAACCTGCAACGGCCTCGCCAAGCGACACAAAGGTAGCACCTTCAGAATCTGATCCCGGTCCTTAATCTTGGCGATGCTTACGGCCAAGATTTCTAAGCAACGAGGGTCGAGTCTAGAGTTCGATTAGCCCGATCTTAAGGCGATCGAAGGCAGCAGCGCCAAACCACGCGACCTGTCGGTCGAACCACGTTTCAACTTTGCCCAACGGAAATCGCTTCTTCGACGCTGCGAAATCGGTTGTTCCGATCAGACAGGCGCAGGGTGAATCGCCGAACTGCATCAATCGGTTGTGAAGCCAACCTTGTGGTGCGGGTGGGGTGGCCAGCGCAAAGGGTTGATTCTCAAAATGGGCTAGGGTGGCAGCAAAGCTCGAAGATTCGCATACCGTCGGCGGTGGCAGATCGTACAGGTGTTGAAACAGTTTACTTGCCCTATCCAAGTCGGCGATCCCGAGTACCACCAGCCCTACTGCCTTCAATTCGGTATCGGCTACGCTAACGGAAGGCTTAACGCGATAGTGGCGCGGAGTGCGATCCTTGAGCACGAAAGGCAATAACGCTCCCATACCGTGATCACCGAGAATCGCTTGATCCCATTCCACTCGTGTGCCGTCGGGACGGTCGCGGAATACATGGGTCGGTCCCGCGACTGTAATGCCCAGTGCTCGGGCGCGTTGTGCTTCAACCGCCACGTCGTCCGTCTCCAACGCCCAGGCGCAGGGCCCAGCGTCGCCGACAATGTGTTCATGCCACCATGGTGAAACTCGGTCTGACCTTAGGCTTGAAATCAACTCGATATAGGAGCCGTCGTCGAACCCGAGCAATGACATATGGGTGACACCATTGGAGTGTGGGCCACCGTAATCGGTTGCCAACCCTACGTCCGCAAACGCGCTTTGTAGCGGCTCGAGGCGCGATCCAGCAACGGCAACGTGATCGATCTTTAGCTTCACCGCTAGCGTATTACGAACGGATTGGGAACGTCAGTTGCGGTTGAGATCCATACACTCTTGGTTTGCATGTAATCGCGGATCATTTCTTGGCCATTCTCTCGACCCAACCCGCTTGCCTTATAGCCGCCGAAAGGAGACATATAGCTGACCGCACGGTAGGTGTTGACCCATACCGTCCCCGCTTGCAGACGTTCCGCCATTATAATGGCGCGACGAATATCCTGCGTCCACACGCCAGCGGCAAGCCCATAGACAACGTCATTACCGATAGCGACCGCCTCATCTTCGTCTGTGAATGGAATGACCGACAATACTGGACCGAAGACTTCCTCCTGCGCGATACGCATCGAGTTTTTCACGCCCGTAAAGATCGTGGGCTCAACGAACCAACCGTCGCCACATTCGGGTCGGTTCGCCTTATCACCACCGAGTCGGGTCTCGGCACCTTCATCTTTAGCGATACCGATGTAATCAAGCACCTTCTGGTATTGCGGTTTGTTGGTTACGGGGCCGACCTGGGTCTCTAGTTGCATCGGATCTCCCATCTTGGCGGTCTTGGCGAAATCGACGAGCTTTTCGACAAACTGATTGTGGATACTTTCTTGTACGAGCAATCGCGAACCGGCAATACAGGTTTGACCGGTTGCAGCAAAGATTCCTGATATGACGCCCTTGACGGCATTCTCGATATCAGCATCATCGAACACGATATTGGGTGACTTGCCCCCGAGTTCCAGGCTTACCCGTTTGAGACCACGCGCGGCGGTTTCGTAGATCCTTTCACCGGTCGCTTTCGACCCGGTAAACGCCACTTTGGCGACGAG
>CAXMNC010000108.1:0-8259 GCA_964194625.1 Acidiferrobacterales bacterium | reverse complement strand
CCCGATACCCCTGCGTCGGCCGAAATTCGAGGCACTGCGCAAGCCCAAGCCCCCCCAGCGAAGCCCACGCCCACCCGACCGGATGCGGTTTACATAGGTGTCGACTTGGGAACCACCGGTTGCCGGGCGGTCGCCATCAATGATAGAGGCGAAATCTTGGCGCGCACACAGTCGCCGATCCCGGCCCCGCTCAAGCATGGCGAACAAGTGACCCAAGACCCGACCTTATGGTGGAAGGCCCTGGGTGGGAGCATCACCACCCTGCTGGCCAAGATTGGCCCGGAGCGTGTGCATACGCTGGCCATCGCCGGCACCTCGGGCACACTGCTGCTGTGCGACGAACGTGGCTACCCGGTAACCCCCGCCCTCATGTACAACGACAGCCGTGCGGTCAGTGAGGCCCAAGCCATTGCCAATGTAGCCAGCGGCTGGTGTGGTGCCCAAGGTCCAACCAGCAGCCTGGCCAAACTCAAATGGCTACAACACAAAAGCATGGACAAGAAGGCTCAGTACGCCCTGCACCAGGCAGACTGGGTGGTCGGCCGACTGACCGGTTTGTGGGGTCAGAGTGACTATCACAACTGCCTGAAACTCGGTTTCGATGTAGAAAACCGTCAATGGCCGAAATGGTTTGCCAAGCTCGAAATCAATACAGACCTGCTCCCACGCGTACACACACCCGGCGAGCCCATCGGCACCGTCAGTGCCGGCTCGGCGCGCACCCTAGGCCTACCCCCGACTACCCAGGTCGTGGCTGGCACCACGGATGGTGTGGCGGAGTTTCTGTCGGTCGGCAACACTGCCCCGGGGCAAGGAGTAACGTCGCTGGGATCTACCTTGGTATTAAAGATGGTTTCAGAACAGCCCATATTCTCGCCACAACATGGCATCTACAGCCACCGTCTTGGCAATCATTGGTTGGCGGGTGGCGCATCGAACAGCGGCGGCAAGGCCTTACTACAGTACTTTGATACCGCACAGATGATGGAGATGACACCCCACCTTGATCCGGAAAACCTTACTGGCCTCCACTACTACCCATTACCGCAAGTCGGCGAGCGCTTTCCCACTAACGACCCGAAACTCCTACCTAAACTCGAACCATTGCCTTCGGACAGCATCACGTTCTTCCAAGGAATGCTCGAGGGCATAGCCCACATAGAGGCAAACGGCTATCAGCGGCTTACGCAATTGGGGGCGCCAACCTTGACCCGGGTATTAACCACCGGTGCTGGGAGTCAAAACCCCGCCTGGCAGCGCATCCGCCAACGCATTCTCGGGGTAGAAATTAAGAAGGCACGCTTCGGCGCTGCGGCCTATGGTAGCGCCCTGTTGGCAGCAGGCATGTTTAGAAACACATTCGCGGAAATCGCACACACGGCAACCAAAAATTAATTCGACCCACCGACGGACGAACGCTGCCCACGGCTATCCGGCGAAATCAATAAATACATGGCCGGCACCAACCCCAAGCTTACCAGCATGGAAACGGACAGACCCGCGACAATAGTTACGGCCAGCGGTTGCAACATCTCAGCCCCCTCGCCTAACCCCAACGCCAGCGGCATCATACCGACAACCGTGGTTACTGTCGTCATTAGTATGGGTCGCAGGCGTAAACGTGCCGCCTCGATAATCGCTTGCGTGAGGGCCTGGCCCCGCGCCCGCATGATTTCAATGAATTCCAACAATACGATCGTGTTATTAACGACAATGCCCACCAGCATAATTACACCGAGCCACACCGGCATCGACAGCGGTAGACCCGTAATAAACAGTCCTAGCGCAACTCCAATCATTGCAAATGGTACGGATAACATGATAATCGCCGGATTACGTAGCGATTCGTACTGTACTGCCAACACTACAAATACGAGAAATAAGGCAAGCCCAAGTAGCACATTGATTGTACCTCGGCTACGCTCTAAGGTTTCCTCGGCACCAGCAAAGTAAAGGTTATATCCGGGTGCAAGCTCATAATTTTCGAATGTCTCCTTTATGTCGGAGATAACTTCTCCAAATACGAGTTCGCCCGTTAGCGACCCTGTGACTTCAATGATTCGGCTTTGACGCTCGCGCCTTATCTCCGCCGGGGTTGGCATCAGTTCTATGCTCGCAACGTCACGCAGATATACGGCGGGCCGCTCTCGGGATTCACCGAACAGCAGAATCCCCTGGATCGCCTTAGGACTATCCACTTCGCGTCTTGGAAGCCGGACACGAATAGCATAGCTGCGATCACCATCAACCAAATCACTGGCCACCTCACCTTCAAGGGCGATACGCAAGGCGCGGCCCACGTCTGTAACATCAATGTCTAATTCTGCCGCGCGCCTGCGGTCGATCGTGATCGCAAATTCCTGCTGCACGTCTTCTGCCGAATGACGGACATTGCGCACGCCGGCAACTAACTGCAATCGGCGCACTAGGTCGTGACCAATACGACTTAACACCGCCAAATCAGGGCCACTCACACGAATGCTCAGTTCCTCCTCGGATCGCCCCGTACGTATGCCCCGAATCCCCGACGTCCGTGGGCGAACTTTGAGACCCACCAACTGAGCCGCGGTGACTGCTTCCTTAAATCGCTTTATCCATTCGTTACTATCTATGTCACGGAATCGCTGCTCCACCAACTGCACGGTGATCGAGCTTCGATTGCTGCGTTCATACTGCGCGCGCCCGAAGATCCAGCCGCCAACAACCGTGTATACACCATCGACAAATGACTGGCTGCGAATTAATACCTCCAACTTCTGAATATGTTTGTTCATCGCATCTAATGACACACCAGAGTCGGTACTTACATGAATGCGTATCTGTCCGTCATCCATTGTGGGCAGGAACGCTTGTTTCTTGGACATAAAGGTTGCACTCAACGAGAGCGCCAGGACAACGACAGCCGCCAACAAGATCCACCTAGGTGCCGCCAGTATGCGCTTAAGTATTTGGACGTAAGCCGTCTGCGCTCGGGCCATAAGCTCATCGACCACAATATGGATGCGGCCCCGCGTCCTACCGGACATACGCGCCCCTAGGCTGGGTACCAAAGTCAAAGCAACAATAAGAGATGTGATAACAGCGGCGGATATTGTAAAAATAAGCTCGCGAAACAGTAGTCCAATTAGCCCACCAATAAACAGAAACGGTAGAACTGCCGCGAGGTTGGTGGTAGTCGATGCGACGATGGCGCTATTCACCTCGGCCGCGGCGCTGACCGCGGTCTGTAACCCTTCTTTCTTGTCCTGGGTCGGGTTATTTCGTTCATGGCGAGAAATGTTTTCTAGCATGACAATTGTGTTGTCGATCAGCATCCCCACCCCGAGGGCAAGCCCGCCCAGCGTCATGACGTTACGCGTCAGGCCACCAACTGCCATCACAATGAATGCAACTAAGATAGAGATCGGTATTGCGCTACCTATAATGAGTGTTCCGCGCACGTTACCGAGGAACGCGTAAACTACCACCATTGCCAAGACGGCGCCGCTCACCGCAGCTACCGCTGCATTTTTTAGAGACTGCCGGATGAAGGTTGACTTATCAGTAACCTGGTTGACGCGCAAATCCTCAGGAATTAAGCCATTTACATTCAGCCAAGCCAGACGCGCTTTAACGTGATCAGCTACCTTGATGGTGTTGGCGGTCGGTTGTTTTTGAATTGAGACTTTTACGCCAGGTACATCGTTAAAGCGTACATGTACGCGTTGGTCCTCATGCGTATCGATGACTTCTGCCATCTCGGATAACGGCAGACTTTCGCCATTGGCAAGTCGTACCGGTAATCCAGCTATAGCGGCCACGCTCGTTAGGCGACCGGCGGTTCGCCCCGTATATTCCAGATTGCCCATAAGCAGTCGTCCGGCTGGGCTGTCGTCATTACTCGTCCTTATAGCTTGGATGACGTCATCGACCGACAGACCAAGTCCGGCCAGGCGTCGTTGATCGGGCAGAACATGAATCTCTCGTACCACACCGCCACCGACGTCCACGGCAGCAACCCCCGGCAATCCTAGAAACTGTTTAGAAAACACATTATCCGTCCAGCTCCGCAGATCCACCATGTCTCGCAATGGCGAACTAACCACATACGTCATTACCGGTATCTGCGCGGGGTCGAATTTAAAAATGATCGGGGGGTCTATGCGTGTCGGCAAAAAGCGTTTAGCTCGATCGAGGCGGGTGCTGGCATCATGAAGCGCGGCGTCGATATCCTTTCCATACTCAAAATTGAGGTTGACGCTCGAACGCCCTTCCGACGTCGTCGATTCCACGCTGATGACGTCTTCCGTAATTGCAAGCTGCTGTTCCAGTTGGCGTGTGATTTTACCCTCTACAACCGCGGCTGAGACACCGGGATCGAGAACCCGTACTCCGATTTGGGGATAGATTAGGTTAGGCAACAAATCAGTGGACAATCGACCGAAGGCGAACAGCCCTAACACAACCCCCGCGAGCGTGAGCATTACCGTGCTCACGGGATGCCGCATTGACCAACCGGCTAGTCCGCCCTTACGCGCCGTCAGTTTGCCCTCGACTGCTTTCGTCAACCGGTTGTACCGGCTGGCCATCGTTCAGCCCGACGAAGCCGCCCGCAACCACTCGTCGTCCAACCTCAAGGCCGGCGCGGATTTCCAATTTGTCGATGAGGCGCCCGCCAGTGGTCACGGCTGTCCGTCGCGCTCTATTATTCTAGTCGACCTGAAAGACATACTCGCCGTTCGTATCACGTCGCAATACAGTCGAGAGGCTCGCTCACACTGGAAGCTCGGCGCATGATTCGAAATGTAAGGCTGCTAGCAGCGTGGCAGAATCATTGCTCGTTCTCGCGACGTAGCAATGGCTCCAATTCCGACAACGCCTGACGATAAACATCGCGCTTGAAATCGATAATATGTTCCACTGGCGCCCAATACTCGATCCAGCGCCAGTCATCGAACTCAGGTTTTTTGCTGACATTCAATTGGACACTGTCGTCTTTTGCCACCAAACGTAACAAGAACCAGATTTGCTTTTGTCCTCGGAAAGATCGGTTGCGGGAGTTGCGCAGATAACGTTTCGGAATTTTGTAGCGCAGCCATTCCCGTGTGCGCCCGATGATTTCGACATCGTCTTCGCGCAGCCCGACTTCCTCCCACAATTCGCGGAAAAGCGCTTGTTCCACGGTCTCATGGGACTTGATGCCGCCCTGGGGAAACTGCCATGCATCATGCCCGCAACGTCGTGCCCAGAGGACTTCGCCACTGTGATTGCACACTATAACCCCGACATTAGGCCGGTAACCGTCTTTGTCCACCATCTCCGGCTATAATCGCAGATAAATTGGAATTCCTTGGATTTTTTCACGAACACGCTTGTACGGCAATGTGCTGCCATTTTGCGCAAATTCGGCTTGTGTAAAACTCACCTGAGATGGCCAAATAAACGCAATTCGAGCCACTGCGGGTAAAATTGGGCCGGCGCGGGTGGCCATAACGAACCATCGGCACGCCGGTCATGGGGTAAACCTTGAGTCTCGCTATTTTCGACCTAGACAACACACTACTCGCCGGTGACAGTGATCACGCTTGGGGGCAATTCCTGGTAGCGCATAACCTTGTGGATCGCCAATACTACGAACGTGAAAATGAGCGTTTTTGTAGGGCCTACCAGAATGGTGCGCTCGATATTCACGAGTACCTTGCTTTCGCTCTAAGTCCGCTGGCCCAACATGATCTATCGACTCTAGAGCAGTGGCGGCGGGATTTCATGCATTCAAAAATCCTGCCCATGATCAAGCCGAAGGCTCGGGACCTGGTAGATAAACACCGGCAGGCAGGAGATACCTTGGTCATCATTACGTCGACTATGGATTTCATTACCCAACCGATTGCGCAGCAGTTTGGCATTGAACACCTCATTGCAAGCCAAGCTGAGATCTTGAATGGTCGCTTTACCGGTAACGTCGTCGGCACACCCTGCTATCGCCACGGAAAAGTCGAACGATTGCAGGCATGGGTGGAAGAGCACGGGGAATCGATGACTGGGAGTTGGTTTTATAGTGACTCACACACTGATCTTCCATTACTCAACGCCGTCGATAACCCGGTGGCGGTGAACCCCGACGAGACCTTACGCGCTGAGGCGCAGGTTCGCGGGTGGCCGATCATGGACAATCACTGACCCTGACCGATCCGACCAGTTATGAGAGATATCCAACAACCGGGGCGTTCCGTCGTAATGAGCACCCGAGGCATGGTTGCTACCAGCCAGCCGATGGCTACTCAAGTGGGTCTAGAAATACTTAGCAAGGGTGGCAATGCAATGGACGCCGCGGTTGCGGCCGCAGCGACCCTTTGCGTGACCGAGCCCCAATCGACGGGTATTGGCGGTGATTGCTTCCTCCTCTACCACGAAGCGAGGTCCGGGAAGCTCTACGGATTAAACGGCAGCGGTCGTGCGGCAGCAAAAGCGACGACGGCCGAATTTGATCATCGAGGTTATTCGGAGATACCAGAGCGCGGCATTCTCTCGGTGTCCGTTCCAGGCGCGATCGACGCCTGGCAAACCGCGATAGAACGGTTCGGCAGCATGCGGTTTGGTGAGGTGTTAGAACCGGCAATTCACTTTGCCGATGAAGGCTACGCCGTGTCGCCAATAGTGGCCAACGTGTGGCGACAAAGTGAGGAGTTGCTCACAGCTTGCGCGGACACCCGCGCCACCCTGCTGATCGATGGTCGTGCGCCTATTGCCGGTACGCGCCATAAACAACCGAATCTCGTTGTGTCGTTGCGCCAGATAGCGAGATACGGTCGTGACGCGTTTTATAAAGGTGACATCGCAGAACGAATCATAAGATTCGTTCAGGCAAACGATGGGCTGCTCGACCTCGCGGACTTTGAATCCCATACGTCGGAGTGGGTCGATCCGATCTATACCTATTATCGTGGTTTGCAGGTTTACGAACTGCCGCCAAATGGTCAGGGCATCACCGTATTGATGATCCTCAATATCCTAGAGAACACCGAATTGAGTGAGGTTAAGCACTTAAGCGCCGAGCACATTCACACGTTGACGGAAGCCTACCGATTGGTCGTGGCGGAGCGGGACCGATTCGTGGCTGACCCTGCGTTTAGCGACATCCCAATTAATGCGCTGCTGTCAAAGGAATTCGCACGTAAACAATGGCAGCGTATCGACCCATCGCATGCGCTCGAACACCCGGTTACCTCTGGACTACCCGACCATCGCGACACCGTGTATTTGAGCGTGGTCGACGAACAACGTAACGTCGTGTCGTTCATCAATAGCCTCTATCACCCTTGGGGAAGCGGGCTGGTCGCAGGTGATACCGGCATAATGCTGCAAAACCGTGGCGCTGGGTTTAATTTGATCAACGGGCACGCCAACTGTGTCGCCCCGCGAAAGAGGCCACTGCATACCATCATCCCGGCCTTGGTTTATCGCGACGACCGACCAATCCTCTCTTTCGGGGTAATGGGCGGTGAATATCAAGCGATGGGACATAGTTACGTGCTGACCAATTGGCTGGATTTTGGCATGGATTTACAAGAAGCGGTGGATGCCCCACGATTCTGGCCGGCTGGAAACGTACTCGGGGTCGAGCGCCCTATACCCGGCGCCACGCGGGAGGCGTTGGGGCACAAGGGCTACCAGGTAGTTGAATCGGAAACGCCGATGGGTAGCAGTCAATGCATCTACATTGACTGGGATAACCGGGTATTGCAGGCGGCTTCCGACCCACGCAAAGATGGCTGCGCCATGGGTTACTGACTCGCGGGCCACATCCGTCCGGCATCTGCACCCAGCAGACCCGAGAACACCAGATTCATACTGATCTCGGATTAGAATCTCCACCCTTCATCAATTTCAAGTATTAGTTGGCTTAATACTAATTATTGAAATAATTACTTTGGGAAATATAGCTAGCGGCCACTAAGATCGACTGCAGCAAATCCGAACGCAAATGGGTGCGTGTAGTCATGAGAGTTTGCATTGTCGGCGCTGGCGCAATTGGTGGTCTGCTTGGGGTTAAATTGGGCCTGAGCGGTAATGATGTGACCCTGATTGCCCGCGGCCGTCACCTTGAGTCGATTAAGAAAAAGGGCCTCAAGCTCGTGCTGAAAGACGGTAGCGAGTATGTGGCCCGCGATCTCAAGGCCACCAGCCATATTCACGAAGCCGGCCCACAGGATGTCGTGATCCTAGCGGTCAAGGCCCATCAAATCGCACCGATTGCCGCCGACTTGCAAGCGATGTATG
>CAXMNC010000107.1:0-2534 GCA_964194625.1 Acidiferrobacterales bacterium | reverse complement strand
GCCGGATAGATGTCGTAGTCTTCCTCACTCTGGGGATAGCCTGGGACGACCACAACTCGGTCACCAATCTCAAAGCCATTGGCGCCGTCGCCCAGCGTTGCTACCTCGCCGGCGGCATCAGCACCAAGAATGTGCGGAAACTGCAACTCGGGCACGACCGATCCTTCACGCAGGTAATGGTCGAGCCGGTTGACGCCCGCCGCGAGCACTTTCACGAGAACATGCCCGGCACGGGGTTCGGGTGTCGGGACTTCTTCGTACTTCAAGACCTCGAAGTCGCCAAACTCATGGATGATTGCTGCTTTCATTGTAGATACCTCTCTTCATTTACAGGCAACCGGGTGGTCGCCTTGTGGTATCAAACATTACGCTGGATAGCCTTTCTGATAAACTACATAATCATGAAAACATTTATGTGATATTCGCAAAGATAAATCAACAATGGACGCCCTCTCAGGCATGCGGATTTTTGTGCGTGTGGTGAATGCCGGTAGCTTTTCAGAGGCCGGGCGCCAAGTGAATGTGGCGCCGTCCTCGGTGTCCCGCCATATCAAGGAGTTGGAAGACGACCTCGGTGCGCCGTTGTTTCATCGTACGACACGCAGGCTCAGCCTGACCGAAGCCGGACAGCTGTACTTCGACCGTGCGGCCGGCATCATCATGGAAGTGGACGAAGCTAAGCTCGCCATTTCAGAGCTCGGATCACCGTCCGGCATCTTGCGCGTCACGGTGCCATCAGGCCTCGGCCGCGAGCTTGTGGTTTCTGCGATCCCCGGCTTTCTCGAGCGATACCCCGGCGTCCGGGTTGTGCTCTCGATGACCGATCATATGGTCGATATCGTCGCAGCGGGTATCGATGTGGCGATCCGTGTCGGGCAGCTCAAAGATTCGACACTCAAAGCGAGAAAAATTGGCGAGAGCATGCGTGTTGTCTGCGCCAGCCCTCGGTATCTCAAACGTATCGGAGTACCAGTGACCCCAGAAGATCTAGTCGAACACGACTGTGTGACCTGGCGCGACCACCCCGGCCACAACGTGTGGAAGTTTCGTGGCAAGAACGGTCAATGCGAGGTAAAAGTGACCGGCAGCTTCTTTGCCAAGAACGCCGATGCGTTGGTTGCGGCAGCGATGGCCGGCCTTGGCCTAGCGCAATTACCGGATTGGAATCTCGGGATTGAACTCAGACAAAAGCAACTACAGGTCGTGTTGTCCGACTATGAGGCGATTCCAAAGACCAGTCCGGTGTGGGCCGTTCATTCTCATCAACGGCATGTACCGCCAAAGATTCGCGCCTTTATCGATTTTCTGATCGAACGCTTCTCTACAGTCAAGTACGCATAGCGGCGACTTGGACAGCATCTATTTCGATTCAGTGCCGCCTACGCGTTCGTCCCAGCTGTATTCTCGCTCTATTTCAGCCACGCGGATCTTGTACCACGCAAAGATTTTTTCACGACCAAGCTGCTGTATTTTTAGGTGTTCGGGATCTTGTCGCCAGGCGACCATGGCCTCTCGGTCTCGCCAGTAAAAAATGGTTACGAATTTGCCCTCCTCGGTAATGCTCTGACACGCCTCCTCGCCGAGATAGCCTTCGAACTGGCTGACTCGCTCCTGCATTACTTTCAGGGCTTTTTCGAACTCTTGTTCGGCACCCGGGCGCAAAACAAATTCCACAGTAACCTGAATCAACGTTGTGCCCTCGCAATATTCCGACGAACCTGGACGCATAAGCTTAACGACCAGTGAGGCTCATGCCTAATATTCCGAGCCAAATTGCGAGCGCGCAGCGGTTTCGCGATAAACCCGAAGCTCCCAAAATATTTGTGAATGAAATCAAGCGAGACGAATATTCAGGAGGGACAACTCGCAGGCGCTACATCGCGTAACGGCCTAACCTGTCGACGCCAGCGCTTTGAGCCGCTGCTCCGCATCCGCGGCTAGTTGCCGGGTCAGATCGCCGGCGCCGATTTCGCGGCCGAGACTTGCCGCCTGTCCCGCCCACAGCGAAGAGAAATCGCTGGACCCTGCCGCCTCCGCCCCTGCCGTCAATCGTGCCCCTTTTGATGAGGCAATGTGCGAGATCGTCGAAGAACACAAGCCAGAGGTTGTCAGCTTTCATTTCGGGCTACCGGAACAGGCGCTCCTTAGCCGTGTGAAGGCGTCCGGTTGTCTGGTGCTCAGCTCTGCGACCACGGTGGAAGAAGCGCGGTGGCTCGCAGACCATGGTTGCGATGCGATTATTGCTCAAGGGTACGAGGCGGGCGGTCATCGCGGTATGTTTCTGACCGACGATATCGCGACGCAGCCGGGAACTTTTGCCCTGGTGCCGCAGGTCGTCGATGCAGTCAAGGTGCCGGTGATCGCTGCCGGCGGGATTGCTGATGGGCGGGGTCTTGCGGCGGCTTTCGCTCTTGGCGCGGCAGGGGCTCAAATCGGCACTGCTTATCTTTTTACGCCGGAGTCGTTGATCACGGATCTACACCGCGCTGCATTGCGCGCCGCGCGTGACGATCGAACTGCATTGACCAACGTAT
>CAXMNC010000106.1:0-6309 GCA_964194625.1 Acidiferrobacterales bacterium | reverse complement strand
GGTTGCTGGAATTCATGTGGCGGCCCATCGATCACCTACGCATTGGGGTGGGTTATAACTACACGGACTTCTCTGACGATGAGTTCTCGAATAACGATTACTCGGTCAAGGGTTGGTTCCTGAGATTGCAGGGAGCGTATTGATCTAACGGAATATGGACATGGCAGCCGTAATTCAAAGTGAGCAGATGTCAGCGTTGGCAAGTGATGAGCAAAGCCAACATCGCCGTATTGCCACCGAGTTTGGCATTGCCTTGCTCATCGTGCTGCTGTTCTTCTTCATCGTATTCGGCATTATGAATCTGTATTTCCCCATCGGTACGAGCGTGAAGGATTTGGCCCAGACTATAGGCACATCGGCGTCGCCCACGGGCTTAAAAGACGTGTTTATCGCCGGGGCAAACAACACACAAGTCGTGGCGAGAGTCACGGAGCTTGGCAAGAAGGTCAATGTGAAATCGGCAAGTACCATCGCCTGGTCTAGAGCACAATTGGGCATGGTTCTTGCTAATCGTGATGCCATACAGACCTATGCCAAGGCGCGGGCATTGATCGAATTCGGCGGGGATAACTACTTAGATATCGGTGAGAACTCTCTTGTCGTCTTGCAAGGCATGGAACCCGATCCATTTGTAAACAAACTGCGGACGCTTCGAGTCGAAGTGCAAGGAGAGCTAAGGGGCAGGCTGCACAGATCTGGCGACGGGCTCACGAATCTACAAATCGCCTTACCTGGCGCGGACCTGCAGATGGTGCCCGGTGAAGGTGAGCAAAGCGATGTGGAGTTCAGGCTGGCCGTCAATAAAGACAAGTCATCGACGCTGTCGCTATTTAAGGGTGAGGCTGAGGTTATGATAGGCGGGAAACGCGTCGTGCTCGGAGAAAATTTTAGTTTGGCCATCGGCCCGAATGGACAACCATTAGACCCCGTAGCCTTACCCGCAGAGCCGATACTGAAACGGCCCGTCAATGGCAGTGCCTCTTACTTTCGTAAACTGCCACCGAAGATGAGGTTCACATGGAAATCAGAGAAGCCAGCATCTGCGTATCGATTCATGCTGTCACGGGATCCTGAATTTCGCCAGCTCTTGGTTGACGAACGAGTAAAGCGAGCATCGTTTACATACGGTAATCTGAAAAAAGGCGAGTACTACTGGCGCGTACACTCGCTAACCGGTGATATTGAAGGTATGCCCAGCGAGGTACGAAAGTTACGTATGGTTCAGGATCGTACTCCGCCCACGCTGAAGCTGCAGAAACCGCCGACGACCATAAGGCAGCCAACGATTACGTTACGCGGGAAAACCGAACCCGGTACCAAAGTCTACGTCGATGGTACACGTGTAAAAGTAAGTGCACAGGGTGTGTTCGCGCATAAGCTGAGCGTAAAGCCCGGTGCCACGCTAATTGTTGTCGAAGCGATTGACCCCGCCGGCAATATCGCTTACGCGACCAACGTGTTAAACGGGAAATTCTAGGTGTAAGGACATTACGATGGCCAGCAGATTTCGTTTTCCTATTCGCCTCAAGATTATGATCACATTCTTGTGTGTCATCACAGTAGTGGTAAGCCTAATCATCATCACCATGGCGAATCTATTCAATAATGACAAGACGACATACATACGCGATCTAGCATCCGTGATCGCCCTACATGTTGCAGAGGAAGCAAAGTCTCTGCTGCAGGGTTATCATCGAGAACTGCGTGTCTTCACCGAGGTCGTCTATAATAAAAAACTATCCTCCGATCGCAAGCGAGACGTCGTCGCCAGTCTCTTTAGGAATTTCGACGACTTCGTGGCTGTGAGCGTACAAGAAGGAGACGCGGAACCGGTGATGGTGTACGACGGCAAGGCACTGGAGGCCGCCGGTCTAGAGAAAAAGGATCTCACAAAGTATTTGAAGGATAACCCTTTATCGCCAGACCGTATCAACTCGGTGCCGGTTTATGTGGAAAATGCAACCATTACAGCACGATTGCCACTGTTATTAGTTGCAACAACCGATGTTTCGCCCAACGATGGAACACCGGTTGTGATTACGGCCATGGTACGGCTCGATTCATTACTAAGCTTGACCAGCCGACCATCGGCATTCCAGGCCTTTATCGTAGACTCTGAAGGGGTGCTCATCGCTCATAGCGACGTTGACCGCGTGGTACAGCGAGCATCGGCCGATTGGATACCCAACCTCGACAACCTCGTAGCCCAAAATCAGCTGTTGGGCACCACCATCGAGTACGAATACGAGGGCAATCAGATGATCGGTGGGTTCGCTGGGATCAAGAGCAGTGGTTTGCTATCAGGTGTGCAAATTCCTAGGGCTGCCGCCTACCTTACGGCGAAGGCCCTCCTCAATAACCTGGTTTTACTATCGCTGGCGTTGTTGATCGCAACCGCGGTGCTCAGCGTTTTTCTAGCCCACAGACTTACACGTCCATTGGAAAAACTGACTCACGCCGTGCGCCAGGTCGGTAAGGGGCACTTTGATATCTTCGTTGAGTCACCGTCTAAAGATGAAATAGGGGTGTTATCGACATCATTCAATAAAATGGCAGGTGAGCTTAGGCAGCGGTTAGAGGAGCTGCGGGGCGCACAGGCCGCCCTGGTCCAGTCCGAAAAGCTGTCGGCATTTGGCCAGCTTAGTGCCGGTATCGCGCACGAAGTCAAGAATCCACTTGCGGGAATTCTAGGTCACGCCCAGCTATGCCTACGAAAACTGAGCGAAGACGATCCCATGCGCAACCATCTTAATATCATTGAGCATGAGACCAGACGTTGTACCGAAATCATCACCAACTTGATGAAGTTCGCGCGTCAAGAAAAGATGGAGTACGAGCCAACCGATCTTAACGAGGTCGTTAGGCATGCCATGGCCATCGTCGATCACCAGTTGTCGCTCAACCAGGTGAAGATACAGATGAACCTGGCCGATAATTTGCCGGAGATCAATGGCAACGGCAATCAGCTGCAGCAGGTGCTCATGAACTTCGCGATTAATGCACAGCAGGCGATCGACGGAAAACCCGGGGTGGTACGTCTGACCAGCAGCAAAACGGATAATGGAGATGTGCTGCTCGTATTCGCGGACAATGGCCCTGGGATTCCCGAGAATATCCGGGACAACATCTTCGAGCCATTCTTTACTACCAAGCCAGCCGGTAAGGGTACAGGATTGGGCCTATCGGTAACCTACGGAATTATCAAGGATCATAAAGGCGAAATCACTGTCCAGAGCGAGCTCGGCACGGGCACCGCCTTTGTGATGAAGTTTCCCGGAATTGTTGACGATATAGTGATGGCAAGTTCCGCCGCATAGATTGAGGCAAAAAACGATGAGTCAAGTTCCAGCACCAGCACCAGCACCAGTACCAGCAGCTAAACCAAAACCACGGATTGCCATGGTCAGCAAGTGCGCCTTAGTCGTAGACGATGAGGAATCGATCCGCGGCATAGTGACACAAGTTTTAATGGATGAAGGCTACCAGGTTACCCAGGCATCGAGTGGTGAAGAGGCGTTTGCAATATTTCAAAAGCAACCGTTTCCCGTGGTATTCACCGACATTCGCATGGGCGGTATGAGTGGCCTCGATCTGCTAAAGCACCTCAAACAGCTTAAGACAGGTGGGCATGTGATTATCATGACGAGTCACGGCACTATGGATGTCGCCGTCAATGCATTGAAGGCGGGTGCTTACGATTTTCTCCATAAGCCGTTCGACGACCTTGAGTTAATCGCTAACGTGGCCAAGCGCGCCATGCAGAGTTATGTGCTTGTGCGAGAACGAGAAAAGCTGATGACGACCCTCAGAAGCAGAAACGAAGCCATGGCCAACCTCAACAAGGCTTTTAAGGCGCTTACGGTTACCCTAAAGAACAAAAACCTGGCCCTAGAAAACCTCAATGAGGCCTTCAAAGCCATGGCCATTCGCGATGATCTGACCGGCCTATTCAACCGCCGTTATTTTGACGAGGCGATCGCCAGCGAGGTCGTTCGCGCCACGCGTTACAATCGCGATCTATCTCTGATCTTCATGGATGTGGATCACTTCAAAAATTTCAATGATGAACTTGGTCACCAACTGGGCGATGCGGCGCTTAGGAAGATTAGCGCGATTCTGAAGGAGCTTGTGCGCGAGACTGACATTGCTACTCGCTATGGTGGCGAGGAGTTCGTCGTGATCTTACCCGAAACGTCTAAGCAGGATGCTCGCGCCGTGGCCGAGAAGATCCGTGAGACCATCGCAAACGCCGCGATAGAAGGCGCTCAAAAAAAGGTCACGATCAGTGCGGGGGTGGCCACTCTCGGGCAAGATGGGAACAATTCGGCCGAACTAATTGGCAAAGCAGATCAGGCCGTCTATCAAGCCAAGCGTGATGGCCGTAATCGGGTGTGCCTGGCGAGCCAGCCCTTCTCACCACCATATCCATAGCCTAGTGGCCATGCCCATGGGTGGTGCCATCCAGCCCTTGCTGAGCTCGGCGTTAAAATGCTCTTTATCGTCTAAAAAAACCCTCAAATAATCAATTAGTTAACTACGTAGCCAGCAGGGGCGGCTAATTGCCATTTATTCGGCAATAATGCCGCTTTTGGGTCGATTCGACGCGTACATTTGCCTCAATCAGTGGACACGCCCATCTCATGGGCCAAGCGCCACGTTTTTCCCCGCCCGACTACTCGGCTAAGACTGTAACTAGCTGGTTTATTTATATAAATACCGCCGTCGCAAGCTCCGGCCTGTTTTGGCACGACCCTTGCCATGTTTTGTGAACAAACCGGTGCTGGGATGCGTTTTTGAAGGGGCGCAGATGGAGGGAGAAATGACTTAAGTTTAGTGCTTATACGCACGATGCACCGATAAGGGCTGCTTTACCGAAAGGTAAAGCTCGCAAAGCCAGCGGGCTGTATCTGATAAGGGCTGGCCGGCTGGGTCGATTTGACAAACAAAGAGTGATTGAGTCAAGAACATGAGCAAAGTAACGACGCGTATCTTGGTAGTCGATGATGAGGCGCCTATTCGGACTCTGGTGTCACAGGTTCTCGTTGGGGAAGGGTACGAGGTCGTTGAGGTCGCAAGCGCCGAGGACGCACTAAAAGTCTTCCGCGATAACCATTTCCCCCTGGTAATCAGCGACATTCGGATGGGCCGCATGAGTGGCCTCGAGCTTCTCGACGAGATTAAGCGGCTTCGTCCAGAGACACTCGTGGTAATCATGTCGGCCTACGTATCGATAGACTCGGCGATCGCGGCGCTGAAAGCCGGGGCGTATGACTATCTTATAAAGCCGTTCGAAGACTTGGAATTAATCGTTAGTGTGGTAAGACGTGCGATGGAGAATATCGCGCTTATCAAAGAGCGAAACTCGCTTGTCGTGCACCTGAAAAAAAGCAATAAGGCCCTGAAAGAGCTGTCCCGGCGTTTCCGCGACCTTGCTATTCGTGATGGTCTTACCGGTCTATACAACCATGGCTACCTCCTTGACGCACTAGCGGGCGAGGTGGCGCGGGCCGTGCGCTATGATCGCCATTTATCCGTCATTTTTCTTGATGTGGATCACTTCAAACAATATAACGACCAGTTTGGCCATCAACGGGGCGACATGGTGCTCAGGCAGGTGAGCCAGATCCTGAAGGATGAGATTCGTAAAACAGATATCGCTGCGCGTTACGGCGGTGAGGAGTTTGTTCTCATTTTACCGGAAACGTCCAAGCAGGATGCCTTCGTAGTAGCGGAGAAAATACGCAAGACGATACAAGCAAGTATCGCGAATGACGTTACGGACGAAGGCCCGACTACGGTTACGATCAGCGCGGGAGTGGCCAGCTACATGGTAGACGGGACCGACGCCAACGAATTGATCGCCAAAGCCGACGAAGCAGTATACGCTGCCAAAAACGACGGGCGTAATGCCGTGCGGCTAGCGAGTTAGCCTGTTTCCTCTGTGCGTCTATGGCGTTTGCGCCCGGACGAATCCGTAGGTAACGAGGGGTGGTACATAGAAGTACCGTTCACGGAGCTGAGGATGCGACTTGGACGGCGCAGGCCGGCCCGAAAAGAGTAGCGTCAAGAGACAGCTCGCTGCGAAACAGGTTCAACGCCTCACCCACATTCCCGCTTCTTTTTTCGATGCTGCTGCCAGTCAAGTCTAGCCTTTGCGCGCGCCTTCCTTTCCAGCGCCTGGTGGAACTCGGTTACGTAGCGCTGCTTTTCTAAACTCCCGCAGTTGAATTTCATAGAACCCAAGATCCCATGCTCGCGCCGTGGCCGAGAAGATCCGTGAGACCATCGCAAGCGCCGCGATAGAAGGCG
>CAXMNC010000105.1:0-4443 GCA_964194625.1 Acidiferrobacterales bacterium | reverse complement strand
CCTCGGTCCAAATACGTGGGGTGCGCCAAGTGCCGAAGATCAATCGGAAACGTTTCAATTCCATCAGAGACGTTTTCGATGATCGAATTCCTCAAGACACCTCTCATGATCCCTTTTCCGTCGAGGTCAGTCTGAAGCCAGCCGTTGTTGCCCCCTTCGCCCATGTAGGTGTGGTCGACCGTAACGTTGGATTCACCATCCTCGGAACTGCTTTGAACAACGCGGTTGTGGCTGGCCAATCCCGCATCAAAGGTCGAGTGATCGATGGTTGCGTCGAGAAGCGATCCAGGGCCGCGTGCGAAGAGAAGGAGATCCGACGCGGCAGTGCCAAAATGGAAGAACCCCTTGCTGCCGGCCACACCGGCGACGGCGCCACGAAAATCCAAACGATCCATTACGGCGTTGACGGTGTGTCCATCATTCACTGTGACGTTTATGCCCCACGGATTCTCTCCCATGATTCGAACGTGCGACAGACAGTGGTTACCATCCGTGGTTTGATTGAGTAAGAAAATCCCACTGTGGGTCATTTCGCCGAATAGTCCAAAGACGTCGGTGTGGTGCCCATTGGATGCATTGGGAGCGGTAACCAAGACGTGGCGAATCTCTGCCCCGCTCGAATTTCGGCCGAAGATCCCGCTACCCTGCGGCGACACCACATGAATTCCTGCCACGCGGTTGTTGTTGGCGAGCAGGACGCCATGGCCATCGTTCGTCAGCAGTGAGCTGTTGGTGATTCGGACGTTCGCTTGTGATGCATCCACTTCGAAGGGGTCGTTTCCGGCGCCGATCAACGCTTGACCGTCCTTGAGCACGATCCCCCCGTCCAGAGTACCGTTCGAGGGCAAGATGCAGATGACATCTCCGGGGGCCGAGTTTGCTTCCACCGCTTCCAGCGAGTTTAGCGGCGCGGCAAAACTCCCGGTTCCACCTGCGGTCGCGCCCGCCTTGACGAAAACTCTATCGGAGTCCGAGTCGAAGTCTCTCCGTCCGGGAACGCGTCGTCCGGTTCGGGCGCGGCCGCATTCTTCGCTGAAGCCGTTGTCGTCATTGAGGGCCTGCAAGCAGGTTTGCGGATCGTCACCGAAACCCCGACCGTTTCGATTCGTCTCGCGGTCCGGGCTCGCGCACCCCATCTGCCACAGAATCAGCGCCATCACGGCGAGGGGTTTTGAAAAGACGGCAGACTGTAGGCCCGAGATCGCGGCTTTGGACGTGATCAAGACTCTCGCTCCCCCCGTGGTTTCTTGATCCTGGGTTGCTCGCCGATCTTAGCGGTCAAGCGGTAGTGAAGCAGGCGTTGTCCGACTTCGATGGCCACTTCGCCGTTCCCCCGTGTCAAACAGAAAACAGAGTCTAGCCTGTCGAGGCTGGTTGTGGTGGGCCCACCTGGACTCGAACCAGGGACCAACGGATTATGAGGGCAAAACATCATGGCGCCATTTCAACGTTTTTCTTGAGATGGCGCCTAACTTGTTGTCCAGGGTTTCCACCAGTGTCCAGGGATTCCATGGGCTTGCGTAGAGTTTGCGTAGAGTTGAACCACCACCGACGCTCGTTGTAGCGGCTAGCGGGGCGCCGGGAAGAGCGTTTCCAGGATCAGTTTGTTGCGGGCTCGCCAGCTGCCCCAACCGGCACCGCCGGGAAACTCGCCGCCCGTCAACACCTGCCCGCGCTCTTTCAACATATCGAACATAGTGCTCGAGTCGCGGCGAAGATCGAGATCGTAAACGGGATTGCGCCAGTCGTTGCCGTTCCAATCGATGTAGAACTCGACCGGAAGCTCCTTGGCATCGCTAAGACGAGCAAAGATGTGGTCCCTGATCGGCGGCTGCAGACGAACCGACTGGACGGCCACTTTACCGAATACCTGGGGATACAGCATGGCGGTATGTACCGTCGCTTGCGCCGATTCGAACGTTCCCATGAGCGCTCTGGCATCCGGTTGCGGGATCGTCCCGTAGTTCTTCTCGAAGAACGGCACCAACTCCTCGGCAAGCATTTGCGCGTAAGTACTCGCACCTTCTCCGAGAAATTCCGAGTAACGGGCGGGGTACGGAAGGGGTGTGACAAACGCCACGACGGTCGGTGCCACCCCGTCACCGATCAGGTTGTCCAGCGAGTGATCCATCTTGCCGAGTTCCAGGGCGGCGGGACCGTTGCTGACGATGAGCAGCGGGTAGCGTTGATCACGACTCCACCCGGGCGGGAGATAGGCCCGGACTTCTCGCTGTTCACCGAGTATCTCGCTCTCCAGGTTGAAGGTCTCGATACGACCTCGGTTGCCGATCGGTTCGTTGACGTCCGCCGGATGCGCCCACTCGGGCATCCAGATTTCGGAGATCTCGCCCCACTCCGAAACGTAGGTTCGCGGGTTGAGCGGATCCGTCGTGATTTGTCCGAAGTCGACGTCGAAAAAATACTCCCAGCGAGTGTCCGGCTCGAACGTGTACGACCGATAGTGGAAGTCTGTCCCCTCGATATTTGTTAAAGGTTCAGGATCGGAGAGATCCGTCATGCTTCCCAGAATCGCGACATCCTCCACGTCGCCGCGGTAGATGAAGTGCACCGTGTTGTTGTTTTCGACGATCGGAAAGGTTTCGTGAGAGTTCATCCACTCGTCGATCAGAGCCGTCTTGTCGGTCGCTGCACGAACCTTCCGGACAAAATTCGCGAATTCGCCTGCAGGGATGATCGCATCCTTATCGACCGCGGGAACGGTCGTGACGCTCTCCGTCATCGCGACGGCCGCAATCTCGATGTGGTTTCGGACGAAGATTCTGTCACCGACCACACTCGGAGCGGTATAGCTGCCGTTGTCCAGGATCGAGGCTCTCGCCCACTCGCGGTAACCATCGGGAGTGGGGCGGACCATAACGAGGTCTCCTTGCGAACTGAGGATCGTCAGACCGTTCACGCTCAAGGTGAGCGCCTGTCCTCCGGGAGGCCGGGAGACCCACACCTCCTCGCCACTGCCGGCATCGACACAGGCCAGAAAATTGCCTTTGAAGGTGTAGAAATGACCGTCGTGGAAAGCCGGCAAGGCATAGCTGTTCTTGATCGAGTCGCTCTGCCAGACCTCCTCGAGCCGAACGCCCGCATCCTCTTGTCGGAGTTCGTACAACACCCCCGTGGTTTGCCAACCGTACCCGGATGAACTGGGCGATAGAAGGAATCGATTCGCGGCTACCTGGACCGGGCGGGCGCAACCGGGACTTCCGCCCTCCCCGTACTCGTGCGTCCACAAAATTTCACCGCTGCGCGGCAAGATTCCCATCACCGTGGTGTCGCCCACGGCGATCACTTGCCGTTGTCCCGCCAAGGTCATGACCTTCGGGGATTGGTACCCCACGGTATCGCTGCCCACCGACCACAGGGTCTTGCCGGTCTGCTTGTCGAAACCGGAAATAGCACCCTCGTCGGGATTGCCCGTTTGCACGATGAGTACGTCGTCCTCGACTAGCGGGGTCGTTACCATGCCGAACAATGGGATCGTTAGCTGAAAGTCCTCGTCGATCTTCCTGGTCCAGACGGGATTACCATCCGCGAGCGTGATCGCGAACAGGAGTCCCTTCGGGGCCAGACCGAAGACCACTCCCCCATCGACGACCGGTGTCGAGGAAGGTCCGTTTTCCGATCCACCGCGGCCACTGTAAGTGGTCCCCAAACGGAAACGCCAACGCTCCTCGCCAGTCTCCGCTTCGAGTGCGATGACGTAGTCGAAGCGTCCGTCGGAGAACATCGTCACCGCACGCCCGTCCGCAACGGCGATCCCGGAGTATCCCGATCCGAGAGGCCTCTTCCACACGACCTCGAGCCCGACCTCGGCGGCCGTTGGGACGGCGCCCACACTCGTTCCGAGTGATAAAGCGATCAGGAGGAGCAGGTTTCTACGCATCGCCTTCCTCCGTGTTCCACGGTCCGCGTGGCGCATGCTATGGACCCGCGAACCGGAGAAGTCTATCGCAAAGGCGGAACACCTGGGAGGATAGGAAGGATAAGCGCGGGATTCCTCGCAGTCCGAAGTACGGAATCCCGTTTCGGCGTCCGGTAACTCTATGATCTGTGAACTGAGCACAGGCCGGAGCTCGCCCCAAGACAGACGCCCAGCGCACGCGACCGCGCGACTGCGGTCGAAGAGCCTCAATCTCTTCGGGAACTACGGCCGAATCGACCGACTGCTTCGTGCAACGTGGTCACTTTGTGGACACTCGGCCCGATCGGTTCGATCGATCGCCGCTGTTTCGACGTCGATAAGACTTGTCGCTGCAACGATTCGGAATGGTGGGCCCACCTGGACTCGAACCAGGGACCAACGGATTATGAGGGCAAAACATCAGGGCGCCATTTCAAGGTTTTTCTTGAGATGGCGCCTAACTTGTTGTCCAGGGTTTCCGCCAGTGTCCAGGGTTTCCATGGCGTTGCGTAGAGTTTGCGTAGAGT
>CAXMNC010000104.1:0-2815 GCA_964194625.1 Acidiferrobacterales bacterium | reverse complement strand
CCTGCAGAGTGGCGAATGCGGTATCGATACTTTCATTAAACCCGCATTCCCCATAAGTCTGCGGAGTTTTCGTGATTTTTTCTGATCCATTTTCAGAGCTCATTTGGATTCTCTCCTGCCATCACTGGCAAAAGCATAAGACCGCCTTGCTCCAATGTCTATCAATCGCGAAACGCCTGTTTGTGTTTTATGGATAGTTCACATTCAGAGCATGCAAAAGGGCTGTAGGGCGCAAAAACTCTATCAACGCGGCCAAGCAGCCCAGCTGGCAATTTCGTCTTCGTCGACGAATACCTGACCATCATCCAACCAGGCATTGAATTTTGGTAGCAGCTCCTTGTTGTTGTACTGGCTGATACCGGTATCCAGTCGGTAGTCCCAACCGTGTACGCCGCAGATCAGGTTGGGGCCATCTACGCTGCCGTCCGACATGAGCGCGCCCCGATGTGCGCACCGACCATAAAGAACGCTGACGGACTCGTCGTAGCGCACTACGACTAGGTCAACATCGGCGACTATCGAGTGTGCCGGAACGCGATCTTCCAATTCATCCCAGCTCTTAATGGCCAGCTCGTTCATCGACGGGTCCCCTTCTATTTGTTTGTTATTTTCCGTGCGGGAAAAGTTTGATCATTGGCGGATCGTTTGGCGGAATATAGTGTGCGCGGCGAGACTCAGACTACATATATTTCAAACATCCTTCGAAACTCATACGCAGACATCTCCAGCTAATGCAATATTGGCGTGAGGCGGGCGAATATTAGCGTTACTCGATTCTGGTCTGCTACGCCCTATAAAACATCGCATAAAATACCGGTACGACAATCATCGTTAAGACCGTCGCGAACATCAGTCCACCAATTATCGTAATTGCCATTGAGGCAAAGAATGCGTCCATCAGCAAGGGGATCATACCGAGGGCAGTCGTTAACGCAGCCATGGCCACCGGGCGGAGGCGGCTAACTCCGGCATCGATAATGGCTGTTTCCAATTCTTTGCCGCCTGCTTCCTCAATGTTGATCTGGTCGATAAGTACGATTGCGTTCTTGATCAACATTCCCATCAGGCTCAGGAAACCGAGCAACGCCATAAAGCCAAATGGTTGTCCCGTCGAGAGTAGTCCGAGGGTTACGCCGATTAGCGCCAGCGGCACACAAAGCCATATGACGAGCGGCTGCCGAAGCGAATTAAACAAGACGATAGTCACCAGGATCATCGCCAATACAAATACGGGTACAGACCCAGCCAGTGCTGCTTGTGCCTTGCCTGAGTCCTCATACTCACCGCCCCATTCGAGCGCGTAACCGGGCGGCAGCTCTATTGCTTCGACCTGCGGTCTGACCCGGCTGAACAGGGCAGTCGCCAGGCCTTCTGCGGGATCCGCGTAAATCGTCATCGTCCTTTTTCGGTCGCGCCGATTGACTATTTCATCCTCGAAGGACGTTTTAAACTCCGACACAACCTGGCGCAGCGGTATCATACGCTGTGCAATCGGGCTCCAGATCTGTAGATTTTGTGCACTCGTAATGTCCTGTCGAAGATAATCCTCGGCCCGCAGAATAATCGGAATCTGCAGATCGTTTTCACGATAGTAACCGGCCACTCCGCCTTGAAATGCCTCGGCCATAGCTTGTGCCACCATCGGTCGCGTGATGCCGCTAATGTTTGCACGCTGATCCGCCAGTACGGGCCGGATAACTTTGACACGCTGCCGCCAGTCCGTGCGAATCGACTTCGAATCACTGTCTGTTCGTAAAATGGCTTTAGTCTGTTCCGCAAGGCGCCGTAGAACCGGGATATCGGGACCAGAAAACCTCGCCTGGATTTTTCCCGTCGAACCCGGTCCAAGTTGGAAAGCGGAGTAGTAGGACAGCGTGTCAGGGTATTTTTCCTGCAGCTCACGCTCGATGATTGGCCCAATCTTTTCGATCGACCGGTAGTCTTCCACGTCTACAAGCAGTTGTGCATAAGCCCCGTTAAGTAGTTCCGGTGTGTATGTCAAAAGGAACCGCAGGCCACCCTGACCAATCAGAGATGTAACATGCGTGATCTCGTTAAACTCTCGCAAATATTGTTCTACTTCTGCAACCTGCGATGCAGTTACATCGATGTGGGTTCCTTGCGGTAACCACAGATCGACCATGAATTGAGGGCGGGTGGATTTGGGGAAAAAACTTTGATCAACAAAGGTGAAACCCCAAAGCGCCGTGCCAAACATGCCGGCTACCACGAACGCCGTGAGGTAGCGCTTGCGGATACAGCCTCGCAAGACAGCTTTGTATTTTAGGTAGAATCCACCGCCGTAGGGGTCGGATTGCTCCTGCTCTTGCTTCGGCGGCTTAAGAAACATGACACAGAGCAACGGCGTTATCGTTACCGCAGTCACCCAACTCAACAACAACGCCACCATTACAACCTGGAACAGGGAGCGGCAAAACTCGCCGGTACTGTCGTCAGAGGTGCCGATCGCGGCGAAAGCGAGGATCGCGATGATTGTCGCACCTAGTAGTGGCCACGCGGATTGCTTAACCACAGCACTTGCCGCATCCTCCGACTTTTCACCTTTCTGCATGCGTATCAGTATGCCGTCCACTATCACTATCGCGTTATCGACCAGCATGCCTAATGCAATGATTAGTGCTCCCAGCGAAATACGCTCAAGTGCCACACCCATTGGGTTCAGGAAAATAAACGAGCCGACAATCGTTACCAAAAGAATTACGCCGATAAGCAAGCCACTGCGTAAACCCATAAACAGCAACAACACCACAATCACGATGGCGACAGCCTGCAAAAGGCTAACAACGAAGCCCGA
>CAXMNC010000103.1:0-6002 GCA_964194625.1 Acidiferrobacterales bacterium | reverse complement strand
TCAGCCGAACACCCTGGAAAATCTGGTAAACCCAACGAGTTGAGGTGGAAAATATTATGGATACGCAAGCAATATTCGGACTGCAGTTTGTCATGAGCCTGCTTGTCTTGGGCCTGATAGCAAAGTGGTTGTTGGCTCCGTGGTTAGCGAAAATGCCGCAACATCAGGCTCTTTTGTGGCTGACCCTGCCCCATGCGTTTCGCTATATCGGCATGGTATTCCTTGTCCCGGGCGTCCTCGCGCAACCGCTGCCAGACGCTTTCGCCATTCCTGCCGCCTACGGGGACTTGCTGACGGCCGTGTTGGCGTTGCTCGCGCTGATCGCGCTCCGGGCCGGCTGGGTGGGGGCGGTTGCGCTGGTCTGGCTTTTCAACATTGTCGGCACCGTGGATCTTCTAAATGCATTGCGTCACCTGGATGTAGCACCAGCCTTCGGCGCAGCATGGTACATCCCGACGTTTCTCGTGCCCGTACTCCTGGTCACTCACTTCATGATGTTTGCCCGGCTGTTCCGTCGTGCGCGCCCGAACTGATGTCCAGAAAAAGGTGCCAAAAAGGTGCCGGGGCCGATAACTATTTTCGGAAAAAGGTGCCGGAAAAAGGTGCCGGGGCCGATAACTATTCTCGGAAAAAGGTGCCGGGGCCGATAACTTTGTGACTGTGATCATTTTGGTACCTTTTCGGAACTTCGTAGCCGCCCCACCCAAACATATCGGCCCCGGCACCTTTTCCGTAGCCGCCCCACCCAAACATATCGGCCCCGGCACCTTTTCCGCCTCCTATCGGCCCCGGCACCTTTTCCGTTTTCCGCCTTTTCCGTTCCTTTTCCGTTTCCGCAGCCGCGAAGGCGGCGGCAGTTCTGACCATCGCGAGTGGCAGGGGGAGTTCGAACCGATGGCCTATCCGGATTCCGCTGTCACCTGGTTGACAGGCGAGCAAAGTCGAATGATTCGAAGCGACCGTTCCGGATCACCGTGGGCCACACCATCTGGCTCCCCTGGTAGCTCTCCCGGGTGTAATTGATCGGCGTACCGAGGCCGATGTCCAGATTGCGAATGCTCAATAACGCGTCGATGATGGATTCCCGGTCCACATCTCGTCCGGCTCTGCGCAGTCCCTCCGCAAATATCCTGGCCACGATGTAGCCCTCTAGAGAAACGAAGCTCGGCTCCGTGCCCGGCGCGAATTCGTGAAGGTCCCGGCGATACTCCTTTGTCAAAGTCAGGTCGCTAGCGAAGTGCGGAACGACTTGGGTGATCAGCACGCCCTCACTGTCGCGACCCAGAGTGTTCTTGAGAGCGGTGCTGCCAACGAAGGAGACATTGAGGTAGACCGTGTTAGGGAGTGCGCGCCGGGCCACGCGGATAAACTTCGCGCATGCGGCATAGGCCCCGATCATGATGATGGCGCGCGGCTCGATGGGTGCCTCCAGAATCTCCAGAAGGCCCTTTCCCACGTCCTGTGTGTTGCGTTCATAGCGCCCGTGAGCCAGCCGGTAGCCGTGAACGTATCCCGCCTCTTTGAGCCCGCGCATCACACCCGCGTAGCCGGCATCGCCGTAGGAATCGTCCTGACTGAATATCGCGATTTGGTAGGGAAGAATGCCCTGGGCCAGTAGCCCGTGGACCATGGCGGCAGTTTCCTGAAGATAGCTGGCGCGATAGTTGATGACGTAACGATTCGGAGGACTTGGCCGCAGCAGTCCGGCACCTGTGAACGCTCCGAAGAGGAGTGTCTTCTTCTCGATCGCAATGGGCACGGTGACCTTGGCGGTGGGTGTGCCAACGTTTCCAAGCACGGCCAGCACTTTCTCTTGATCAATGAGCGCTACCATGTTCTGCGTCGCAGCCTGGGGCACATAGCCGTCATCCATGGTTATCAGGACCAGCTGTCGACGGTTGAGGCCGCCCTCGCGGTTAATCCGGGTGAAATACGCGTCTATTCCCGCTTTCATACCCGACCCGAGGGACTGCGCCGGGCCGCTGAGGGCCGTCGACATGCCGAGATAGATGGGTGGCCGTGCCGGTTCACCCTGCGCTGCCATTGGCAGGAGGACCGCCAATGCCGTCAAGTACAGAATGCTCCGAATCTGAATCACGCCGATATCCTCATCAGTAAAAGACCATCAGTGTGAACAGAAGAAGCGCCAGCTGACTGGCAGGCCAGTAGACAACCTTGGCGACGAAGTCGTCTCGATATTGGACAAGTCGTATCGATGTCTTCATAAACAGGACATAGTTAACGGTTACATAAAGAATCATGGCATAGGTGACAAAATAGAAGTACTCCAGATAGAAAATATCCCTTGCGGCCAGGTCCCTACGTAGAGCGATGTGCAGAAGAATAGCCACGAGGAAAAAGCCCGCACAGGCCGCAATCACGTCCAGTGCAAAGCCCAAGGGCCCTTTATGGCGATCATCACGCGTGCCTAGAAAGAGAATTGCGAACAACAGCATCGTCACCACCAGCAGCGGAAGCATATTGGAGACGAATGGCCCCGTAATCTGTTTTTTTATATCGAAACCGAAATAGAGATTAGGGTAATTGGTCAGTCCGGCGAAATCCCTGAGCCCGAAGCTGGTCTTATAGCTCTCGGTCAAATAGTTGAAAGACGAATCGCCAATTTTCCAACCCGAAAGCTGCATCTCTTCATACAAGCCGGGTTTTGCCGCCGGGCTCATGAGTTTGTAGGATGCAAGATCCGGAATCAGAATCACATTGTTCGTGAATTCCTTGTGCCAGAGGTCGATTACGACGCGTTCACTGTCGAAGGGATACTTGGAATAGTCGAAATTCTGATGAACAGTCGAGTTGAAGTTCCAGCGTACGAGCTCAGTATCACCATCCTCGACCGTATAGGCTCTGGTAATCGTGGAAGTTTTCGCCTCCGGCATGATGAAGCCGCGCTGGATGCTGTCGTGGATACCCTTCGTGTAGCGCTGCCAGATATAGCCGCTGACGCCTACGTTCGATGCGTCCTCCAGAAAGGCTGACTGGATATAGATTCCGGTGGGAATAAACAGAGGCACTTCTTCACGCTGAATCAGAGTGCGGCGGCGCTGTTCCGACGTGAAGCGGTTCAGCGCATTCCAGTTGGTAATACGTATGACGTTGTCGCCGACCGGCAGTTGCTGCCTCATGGCCAGAGCTATCACGAACATTCCTACCAGGATGCAACTCCCCGCGAGAACGCTGGACACGATCCACAAGCCACGGATGGGATTCCGGTCGAGCCTCGCCAGTGCGATGGCAAGCAGTAGAGTAGATATCGCAAGGACGAGCGCGATATTGATCAGCATTCTGTGTGCGATCCGTGCGGGCATCAGCACATCGCGATCTGCGAGAACTACACCAAGGATCCAGTTCGTCGCGGCGATCCTGCGAAAGAACATGCGCGACGGCAGGCCGGTGTCCGGATCGACGAGGGCTGCAGTCGAAGTCGGATCACGAAGAGCCGTTTCGATGCTGCTCACTTCCCGAGAGTTCACCACCCGCTCGAGAAGGCTGTCAAACGACATCTGTTGCTCGCTCAAGTCTCTGTTCGGATGCAGAATGAATCGCTTCTCCGAGGACAATACAAAGCTGTAGCCGTTCTGACCGAGATCCAGCGAATCCAGCGATCCCTGGAAGACGCTGAGTGCGTAGGTCGCAAACATGACGCCCACGGGCTCGCTCGAGTCGCCCGGCTCGCGCAGTGGTGCTCCATAAGTAACCAGGGCCTGACCGCGGCGCTTGTCGAAGCGTGGCGCCAACCAGACTGCCGAGCCTTCCATGGGGCGGTGATACCAGTCGGCGCCGGGCTTGGTGTAATCTTGAAGGGCGTCCAGATCCTTGAATCTGACGCCACCCTTTTCAATGACATGGGCCGACCCATAAAGGCGGATGCGGGGATGGTGAGCGAAGGGCGCGAAAGCGACTCCTGCTTCCAGAAAGCCGGGATCCGAGTAAATGAGATCCCGGGTGGTGGCGAGGATCTTCTCCTCGCTCGGTGTGCCGTCTCGAAGGAAATTATCGGCGGTGTTGTCCAACTCCCTGCCGATGAGCACCAGAGTACCCCCGATACGGTCTCTCGCTTGCTCGGAGATCTGTCGGGCGGATGCGAGGGCGTCGTCGAGCAAAGTGCGGTTGTCTGCCCGGTACTGCAGCAGCAAGACGACCGCCAATAGAAACCCGATAACGGATAGAACGGCGCAGCTTCGAAGAATCAGCTTTGTCTTATTCACTGGATCTCAGCGCTGTTCTGCAAAGAATCAGTGAGATCCCTCTCGGCTTTGTGGACGTACCACAGAGCGGTGAAAGTGCAGGCCCCGGGCATATGACGCGATGCAGCAATCTGGCATCAGGGATTCTGAGGTGTCCCTGTTTACGCGCCAGGCGGCGGCCAAACTTCTGACATCTTAACCGAGATACGGAGTTTCAAAGGATGTTTTTCTTACCGGCCGTGCGCGCAACGCGGATGGTGTTCCGAACGGGCTCGATTGCTGTATTGCAATATGACAATGGCGAGCATAAGGCGGAGAATCTTCGGCATGGCTCGGCTGACGAGCCATCAACCGGGAAATCTCGATTAAGGGTATCTTGATTCTGTTAGGATATTTTGAAAGTTTTTCGATTCACCTACGGTCTATTTAAAATTAAGCAGGCGATAAGACCTAATGATAAAAATGGACAGTCGGACTCGACTGACGAGCCATGCAAATGCGAAAACCGCATAGGGGGAACTCATGAATAGCAAAGTACGAATCGTTCACGCTGGCGTCCTGACCTGCATGTTGGCAGCAGGAGGTCATGCACTTGGCCAGAGCAATATCGACAAGATGCGCAGTTTCCAGGTGACCGGCACCAGCCTGGACATACCGACGATTCCTCAGGACGAGGCCATGGCTGCGCAGATCCGCAAGAACCTGCAGCAGGTCAAGATGCCGACAGGCTTCAAGATCGACCTTTTCGCCATCGTGCCCGACGCCCGGCACATGGCGGTCTCCAAGAGTATCGGCGTGGTCTTTGTGGGAACGCGCAAGTCCAAGGCCTGGGCCGTCACCGACCGCGATAGGGACCGCGTCGCAGACGAGGTCAAGGTCCTCGCGCCGAGTATCAAGATGAAGGTCCCGAACGGCATGTGCATTACCAACGACGGCATTCTCTATGTGGTCGAGCACAATCGTGTTCTCATCCTTCCCGCGATCGAGTTTTTCTACGAGAGTCCGGATATCGCGATCGATGGCATAATCGAGCCCCTTGTTCCGGTTGAAGCGGAGTCCTTCAACCATGGCGCCCGTACCTGCTCCATCGGCCCGGACAACAAGCTCTATATCACCCTTGGACAGCCGTTTAACGTGCCGGGTAAAGATAAGCTGGCGTTGTACAAGCAATGGGGTCTCGGCGGTATCATCCGTATGAACCGCGATGGCTCCGGCCGCGAGATCTATGTTGACGGTGTCCGCAACTCGGTCGGCCATGCCTGGAACCCGGCTAACGGCGAGCTGTGGTTCACCGATAACCAGGTCGATGGTATGGGCGACGACATCCCGCCAGGTGAGTTGAACCGAGTGACCGCGCAAGGGCAGAATTTCGGCTTTCCCTGGTATGGCGGCGGCGACACCCGCACCGCCCTGTACATGGACGAGAGTCCGCCGGCGGACGTCGTCTTCCCCGAGGTCAATATGGCCGCCCACGCGGCCGACCTCGGCATGATGTTCTACAGCGGCAAGATGTTCCCGAAGAAGTACCGGAACGGCATCTTCAGCGCCCAGCACGGCTCGTGGAACCGCACGACGCCGGTCGGCGCCCGCGTCATGTTTACCTCGCTGAACGAGGATGGCAGCGCGAATGAGACCGTGCCCTTCGCCCATGGCTGGCTGGTTGACGAGACCGGCGAATATGTGGGTCGGCCGGTTGACGTCGAGCAATATATCGACGGTTCCATCCTGGTCTCGGACGACCTGGCCGGCGCCATCTACCGGATCTCCTACGACGGTTCGTGAGTTTGATATCCCCGCCGC
>CAXMNC010000102.1:0-29374 GCA_964194625.1 Acidiferrobacterales bacterium | reverse complement strand
CACGAGCTTCAGCGAAAATTTGAACGTACCCGCCTCATCGAAGCCGCGCAGCAGACGTTTTTTGTCGCGCGTGTATAAGCTGAGCGTGATGCGCGGGTCGCCTGTCTCCTGGTACTCAAGGTTGCCTCCGCGCAGGCGAAGTGTCCCCGTAAGGGGCGCCTTGCCCGCTCGACCTTCGTAGGCCCCGTCTTCGGTTATGATCAGAATCACGCGATCCTTGCCACCGTCGGCGTAGGTGCCTTTCCACGTACCGACGATGTCTTTGATGTCCTCAATCGGTTGTCTGGCAAAGCTCGCCCCCAGGCTGAGCACAGCGCCGACGAGCAAAAGGGTCAAGGCAAGCCTGTTTTGTCTCTGTCTAGTCGCTCTCATTCTGTCGCACCCTTATCATTGGGTTGCACCACCCCCATCCCCCACTAACGTAAACGGTGCCCAGAAGATGGGGTGGGCATAGGAGAATAAGGTCTTGCCTTGGGCATCGGTGCGCCCGGGGCCGTCGATGAGTTGGAGCATGGCTTGCTGCAGCGCTTGGGCCCGAGTAAGCGTTGAGTCTTTGGCTTGGCGTTTAAAGAGATCGGTGGTGAGCGCTTTGGCGCTTGTTGTTTCAACCGGCCAGTTGGAGACTAAGAGGGCGCGGGCGCCGGCATAGAAGAACGCGCGGCCTAAGCCTGACACCGCTTCAGCCCCGGCCCCATCGGCGGCGGCGGTATTGCACGCTGAGAGCACTACCCAATCGGCATTGAGTTTGAGGCCTAAGATCTCGCCCATGGTTAGCAGCCCATCGTCTTTGCCCCCAGTGACGGCAGGGGAGGATAAGGCCAAGGCGGGTTGAGTCAAGCCATCGAGATCACCCGGCACCAGCCCATGGGTAGCGAAGGCGATGACCTTGCGATCCGAGAGATCCATCGTTTTGACTTGGGTCTCGGAGGCGCGGGCACCTATGAACACATCGGCCGTGGGGTCGGCATTTAGCGCGAGGGCAATGCTCTTCACCTCGTCTGCCGTATCGGGAAGGCGCGGGAGCTTGGCCAGATCGGCACTGGAAACGGCGCGGGTCTGAGGGATACTGCGCCGGGTTAGCGGCAGGCCCCTTACGGTCAAGTTCCCGGAGGTGAGTTGGGCGAGTTGTATCGTCTCGGCCTTCGCCTGTTGGGCTTGACTGAAGTAGGGGTCGCCGAAGCCGGCGAAGGGGCGGCGTTTTGTTTTAAGAGGCGGAAGGCTGCGCAGCGTGATCAACGAGGCCACTGAGGGCAGCACGGAGATGCTGTGGCTGCGGGCGAGCCACGGGACAGTGCGGTAGCTCTGAAACAACGGCGGTTCACCTCCCAGGCGCCCAGCCGGAGCGGTTGGAAGCACGGCCAAGGGCAGTTGACTGAGGGGCCCATGGGGCACCACCCAGAGGTGTTGCGCTCTTTTCCAGCCAGACTCGACGGGTTTTAACAAAGTCTCATACAGCCGCCAGGCGGCTGCCAGATCGAATGCGGGGATGTCGCCTAAGGTTTCAGCCTGCGGATCCAGCGCTGCGCGCAGATGCGCGACGGTTTGGGCGAGTTCGCGTAGACCTATATACGCGGCCGCGAATGTTGCCTTGCCAGACTTCCGGATCGCCCAGACATACGTGCGGTCGGCCGTCACGTGGAACCCAATAAGCGCTTCATCCGGGTGCAGCGCCGTTTGCACCTCGGCAAGCGTCGCAGGTCGCGGGTTCATGAGCTGGGCGTACTGCGGAAAGCGCCTGCGGATTTCCTTCGCCAACTTCACCCTGACGGCACGTAAGGTAAGGACTTGCTCGCGAAGCGCGCTCTGCAGGGACCAGTTTACCTTGGGCGCGCCATCGAGATAAGCAAGGGTATCCAGGGTCGCGTTGATCTGCTGCGACGCGTCCTGATCACGCCGCACCAGCTCAGCCAGCGCCCGATTACGGGCAGCCGCCCGTGAGGTTGAGGCGGCAAGGGCCGACTGAACCGAGCTAAGCTGCGCTACACTCGCCACTTGGAGCAACGCCGCCGCCGTGTCGATGTTATCGTCCGCCAGCGCGGTGTCGTGCAGCTCAGTGAGCAGTGCCATATAGGCATCGATGATGCGGCTTGCGCGCGCACTGCGCGTGACCCCGCCGGTCGTGCCCGCGATATGGTCGCGACCGGTGATGAGCATCGGCAACGCCATGCCGAAGTCGGCCAAGGCACCAGCGTGGTCCTTGGTCGCGACACGCGCAATTCCTAGCAACCCGCGTATCTCGGCCGCTTCGTAACTGTCCGTCCCGTTGCGCTCGATGGCTTGCCGCTTGGCAGCCATGAGCCGTTGCAGCCCATCGGCCCCCTGGCCTGTGTGAATGAGCGCCAACGCCCATTCGACATCCGTCCCGAAGAAGCGCTCGAAGGCGGCAGAGTTGTCACCAAGTGCAGACCGCGTTTCGTGGACCTGCGCGAGCACACCCTGCCAATCGCCCTGCGCCGCGAGCACGCGGGCGAGAACCTGTCGCGCTCTCAGGAAGGTAAGGGAGTCGGGTAGCGCACAGTGCACCTCATGCATGGTGATAGCCAGGCGTGCCAGGTACTCGGCGTCATCAAGCCGGTCTTGCTCCAGGTACACCGCGGCCAGCTGGGTGACGAGCTGCGCCGTGCGCGCGGTAAATGCGCCCGACAAGTCCTTGGCAAAGGCCCGTTTAACCTGATCGCGCGCCTGGAGCTCGGCCTCTGCGAGTCGGCTTTGTTGCACGAGATTTACCGTGAGTTCAGCGCTCAGCCGAACTCTGTCGGCGTAGACCTGACGAGCCTTATATGTCGCGGTGGAGAGGGTTAAGTCCAAGGCTCGTCGATAGTAGCGCTCGGCAAGCGCGAGCTGGCCGAGCGCCTGGGCGCGCGCCGCATTTCCGAGTGCCGTCGAAAGTTCATAGCTTTCCTTGTACCCTTTCAGTGTACGATCCCTTCGCCAGTCATTCGGTAGTGCAGTCGATGCAGCGCGGCGAAACGCGCGCCATTCCTTTTTAGCCAGCTTGAAGCTGGTATCGGCCGCAGAGAGATCACCAATGGCGGCCTCGACGCGGGCGAGTAACATGTAGAGATTGGCCCGACTCCAGCGATAACTTCCCTTGGCAAGTTTTCCGATGACCCGATGACTCAGGTCGATCGCGCGCTTGGCATTGCCACGCGCAAAGTCCCATTCCGCTTCCTGGACGAACGTCATCGCCCACGCCCGGTTTTGCAGGATGGACTCACTTTCCATAACACGCTGCGCCACGAGTTCCACCGCTTGGCGCCGAACCGCTTGCAACTGAGCACAGTCCCGCGGGGCAGGTGGCGGCGTGCCCACCATCTCGCGAATGTCGTCGATCGTCCGCGGGGGAGGTTTGTAGCGGATGACATTCGAGTCGGCTACGATGCGCTCGCTTTTTTCTTTTCGTCGCTTAACAGCTTTGAAAGAGACTTTGATGTCGCCTTGAGCGTCTTGCCCCTGAAGTAGGCGTTTGTTCTTGCGCTCGTGCAGCGTGAGAGTAATCGTCCGGCCTTTCGCCCCGCGATACTGGATACGTCCCTCCTTGATTTGCAGCATTCCTCGGAAGAAGGCCGCGCCGGTCTTGCCTTGGTAGGCGCCGCTTGCTTCTATATCAAGGGACACCGACGTCTTCTTGCCGGCGGCACTGGTATAGGTGCCGCTCCAGGCGCCGGCGACCAGCCACGCACTCCCAATCGGCCGCTCGACCCACTTCGCGCCCATGGTGAGCAGGGCGCCCACGAGCAACAGCGTTACTGCAAGTTTGCTGCGCATAGCCGTAGCTCCCTTCTTTGAGTCGTCGCGGGGCTTGCCGTCTGACTAGAGAAAGGAATGATGATAGGCGCTAGTCGTAAAAGGCAGGGCCGGGATGCCACCCCAATTGACTTCGTACTATGGGCAATTATCGCCTGTATCATGACACCGCCTCCTTGCCGATTTGGCAGGTTCTCGCGAAAAGGGGATGCTGATACCGCGTTTATGTGCCGACTCATTATGAGCCTGTATTCTTGCGAGCGCCAGCCGGAAACAGGCCCTCGCCTACTCTGCGGCTAGTGCAAGTACAGAGGCCTAGAGGTTCGGGTGAAACGTCCTAGACGACAGACAAGACAAACAGAACTAGGAGACAAGCGGCTGCCAGGCCCCAGGCACCCAAAACTTCTCCACTATTCTCGTTAGGCATACTGTATTCGTGTCTACCCATCGCCAGATGTTTTCTCCTGTTACGGCGGATTCAATACCAGTATAGGCACGCCAGTTACGTTCGCTACAATCACTGTGGCCCGCATGTGACAATTGTCACAACGACCATGATTCAAGGGGGCATTCAACTAATAGCGACGAGAACACCGGATCGGTAGCGAAAAGGGCGGAATAGCGTGCGGTGTTCTGCAGACAGTGTGGCAATGTCAGCCGCGCCAAGTGATAGAATATTGCGTTATATCGTTAGAACAGAATGTTATTTTAGCGGTGATCTTAGCGTTTTACGGTTCATACCACATCAATCGTGTTGAAATATCGTCGGCCGACCGCATTGCGCCTGTTCCACGACGCTGATAGGATCGCCGCATGAGTCTCGTTCAAACCAACGCTATTTGTATGTGCGACGCGATGTGTTGTCCCTGCGCGTGTAGCCAGGGGAATGCTCGCGGACGTGATGTTGGTTTGAGCAAATAGAGTTTTACTAGCCCCCAGCCTCTTTTACTTCCGCGGTATTCCCCAAAGCCTCTCGTCCCGAGGACGGAACGTTCCATAGTTGCCTGCAAACAATAGACCCAAGGAATAAGACTTACATGTCACAGATCTACATAATTCACGAAAATGATGAATGGACGGCGCCGCTACGGGCGCAGCTCAATCGTCTGGGGCTTCCATTCCAAGAATGGTTTTTGGACGATGGACACTTCGATTTGTCGAAGGCACCCCCGGCGGGCGTCTTCTATAATCGCATGAGCGCGTCGTCGCACACACGCGGTCACCGTTACGCGCCAGAATACACAGCCGCCGTATTGGCTTGGCTAGAAGGCCATGGTCGGCGAGTGGTGAATTCAAGCCGCGCCTTACAACTCGAGATCAGTAAAGTTGCTCAATATGCAGCGCTCGAGGCGCATGGGATCCGTACGCCACATACGGTGGCTGCCGTTGGCAGTAAGGCGATTATCGATGCAGCCCAGGCGTTCAATGGTTCCTTTATCACTAAACACAATCGCGCCGGCAAAGGACTGGGGGTTAAGCTTTTCAAGAACGCCGAAGCGCTTAAAGAATATGTGCACGGCCCTGATTTCGAGGCACCGATCGACGGTATCACGCTTGTACAACAGTACATAGAGTCACCGGAATTGTTTATCACGCGCTGCGAGTTTGTTGGTGGAAAGTTTCTCTATGCGGTGCGCGTCGATACATCGGAGGGCTTCGAACTATGCCCGGCTGACGATTGCCAGATCGACGACGCCTACTGCCCGACGACCGAGATAAACAAGTCGAAGTTCGAAATCGCCACCGGTTTCGTGCATCCCATCATTGAGCGCTACGAGCGTTTCCTCAAAGCCAATGGCATCGACATTGCCGGTGTTGAATTTATCATCGATCGTAATGACAATATTTTTACGTACGACATCAATACCAACACAAACTACAACGCCCGGGCAGAAACCAAGGCGATAGTCCCGGGGATGTACGCGATAGCAGCCTACCTCGGCAGTGAACTGGGGCGCCACAGTGTGGCCAAGGGAGAAAAGCTAGAAGCTGCGAGTGCTTAAGCAGGCGACGATTCGACGAGCACATCGACGCGTTGGACCATATTGTTACCCATGCCCTGGAAATTCCAGGGCTGGTCGATGGGCTGGGTATTATTCTCGGCGTCGGTGGCACGCACACACAGCCCATGTCGGCCGGATTCCGCTCGCCAGCTGAAGGACCAGGCCTGCCATGCGTAGTCGAGAGTTTGCGGTTCTAGGTCGGCCGGCAACCAGGTGATGCCAGCGTCCATACTAACCTCGACACTCGTGACACTTGATCGGCCCGCCCACGCCCTTCCTATGAGTTTCACGGGGCCTGCTTTTACCAATCGTTGGCGCGTTTGCCAATCTGGAATGCCGGGAGGCACCATGAGGGCCCGTACCTTCATTAGCGTAACGGGTTCACCCTGTTCGTCCTCAGTCTGCGTGTATCGATAGGCCTTTTCCATATAGTGTCCTTTGAAGGGCGCCGCCACCGCTTCGATACGGCTGAGCCACTTAACGTTGCCCATACCGTACCAACTTGGTACCACTAGACGTAGTGGATAACCATGCTGTGGTTGCAGGGTCTCGCCATTCATCACATAAGCCAGCAATACTTCTTCGCGCATCGCCTCTTCAACCGTCAAGCTACGTTGATAATAATGGACGTCGTCATCCTCCACACCTTGATCTAGGCCAGTAAAGACAATTTCCACTGCCTCAGCATCGACCCCCACTTCGGTCAAGATTCCACGCAATGGTGTCCCGGTCCATTCTGCCGTTCCAAGCGCATCGGTAAACCACGGTTGACTCACGTAACGGGGTTCAAGCAAGGCGCGTCCATTGCCAGCGCATTCCATGGTGATGGTCTGGGTCACCGTAGGGCGTTTAATAATCTCGTCAAGACTCAACGTTATCGGATTCGCAACCAATCCATTTACAGTTAGCTGCCAGGTCTCGGCGTGTACATCGGGGATGTCAAAGTGTGAGAGCAAATAGTGCATACCCACAGGGGTGACCGCATAACGAAGTGCTTCAAGGGGCATACCTCGATTACGCGAAGCGAGCTGCACCTCCTCTTTATAGAATCTTCCATCAGCACTGTGACTCTTGCCATCACCGATTTCTGGGAAGCGTTTTCCCTTTTTACCTCGTACTTTCACGTCATATCCGTGCCGGTGTCGTTAGGCCGCTTGATGTAATCCTCGTGAACCGTGCACGATGTCTGGGGCACTTATCAATGCATGCGCTGACCAAAGGGTGGTTGTCCCCTGCACGCCACGACGGCGAAGTTCCTGCCCCATACCGCCGTCCAGGAGCACGACACCTTGAGACAATGAAATCTCTGGTACTACTTTCACCTATACGCTCCCTCCTGAATTATCGCACCAGCTTTCGACTTTCTGGATACACACGCAGGCTGGGCACCCTTCCCGCCCGCAAATCATTGTGGATATGTTGCCAATACTCAGTCGTCAGGAGATCGCCATGCACTTCACGAAAAAGCTCGACCAACGATCTATTCGGGATTCTCAGACCTGCTTCGATTTCCTCCGGTAGGAAAACGACACCATCTTCGAAATACCAATCTGGTGCGTCCTCTTCGCCGTAGACAACTTCTTGGTTGGTTCTGATCTTAACATCGGTAAACGGCTCCAATGCATCATAGTCATACAGAAACACCTTCAACATCCGGCTAACGCCATAATTCCTAGCGTCGAGATCCTTGTTGAAAATGTTCGCGGCCGCATTGTTCTTAATACAGTACCCCAGGTTCACAATCGCAATCTCTGCGTCCGTTGGTGAGGCAGTTTCTAGAAAGACTGGCAAAGGTGTCATTCTGCGCTGGACAATTAGATACTTGAAAACTACGGCGTCGCCCTGCAAGGAAACACTTTTGCTAGCTTCCCGCAGAAGCTCTTCGAGTAGCGCCGGATCGAACCAAGCTTCGTCAAGCTTGAGATTGTAATAGATAATATTGTCCAACATGCTACCGGTGCGGTTGATTTCATGGACTCTGCCATATTTTTTCAATACAAAGTCTATGCCTTCGAACTTCCCCCACTTGTAATCGGCGGTGGGTTTATCGCGAATTATCTTAAGGTTATACGCAGAGGCAGGGGCCGAAAATCCAATTGCGACCGTGCCTCGAAAACCGATAGCCGTTTCCAAAACCTCATTTGTCCTAGCCAACTCATCTTGCAACTCACTCATTACAGCAACTTTGCCAACGTGGTTGAAACCGATCGTCGAATAATGCAACCCCAACGGCCGCTTGGGCATGATGCTATGGAGGAAAGTCGCGAGTTCATGGTAGTAGGGATTAGTCACGTGAAAGTTTGCGAGCGTCGAGCTAAAAAGATTGTGGGCGTCGGCCTCGGTATTCAGAACCGCATCGACGTAGATTCCATTGTCATCGTTTAACAGGGCGATGATGAGCGGAACAAGACTTCCCCGCTCCAAGACTATGCGTCCTACGATATATACACCGCGATTTCGATAGAAACCGGCATCTATCACCTCGATGTGTTGGATAGCTTGAACTTGATCGCGACAACTAAGAATATAATTGACCCGTTCTGCAACCAATGTGGCGTCCTTGGCGAGATTTCCATACAGCGTCGAGGATTTGGGGACCTTCAGAATTTCGGTGATCGTCTCCGCGCTTATTTCATCACCACCCGGAAAACTATGGTAAACGTTGGCGGGAAGGTCAGAGGCCATACCGCTCGAGGTGCTAAAGGCGTATTCGATCGGTTTCCATTCGCCTTGGTCAATTTTTCGCCGTACCGAGTGGATATACGCAAATGCAAGATCCGCTTCATATCGACCTTCAATAAGCGGCATGTAGTACGCTTGCACCTTGTCCCAGAGATGTTCGTTCTCGGCAACGAGCGGAAAGGCTTCCTTTATCTCGAGACCAAGGTCATAGATGCTTACGCTGTACATGGAAAGTCTTTTCTTGCTTAGCGCGAGCGAGGTTCTTGGGTCTCGCTGCTCAAACGCCTTCTTGGCTAAATCGGGAATACGTCGAGATTCAAAATAATAGGTCTCGAACTCTTGCAATATCCATCTCGCGGTCAGTTCGATCTTCTCGGATTCCGATTTCGTACGTGAGATCAAGTCTGCGTACCCGACCTTATCGGTTGACGCAGCCTTCTGTAATGAGGATCGCTCGGTCATTGCGTGTGGGAACCTATGGAATTAGTGATTTTCCAAATACTGTCGCCAAGGCGTCCAATAGTACTTTTCCCAACCTTTACTTACGTCGTCAAAATCATGGTCCGGGACATCTAGGTGTACCAGATCAATACGTCCTTGTTTTCCCTCCGGTATGAAGGCCAAGATTAAAGTGGAATCGGGGTCATCGATTCTAAATTCGGTCGATCGCCATGATTGCACGATAAACCTTGGGCTAATCACAGCCAAGACGGTCCCCGTGAGTACGCCATCAAAGGCTCGAAAGTCAGCGCCTGCCTCGGCCCCGATAGTCATTGCCGCCCCTGTAATCGCTCCGTGCTCGGCCGGGTCGAGATAGGCATCAAACAGTGCATCGGCCGCCGCCGGTAATACTACGCTTTGTCGGATTACGCTTCGCATCGCAACTCATTCCCCCGTAAACTTAGGCTCGCGTTTCTCGAAAAACGCATTTGTACCTTCGAGATTATCTTTGGTCATCGCGGTTTGCACGAGCGCTTCGGTTTCGAAGTTAAGTGCGGTATCCAATGAAGATTCGAGCCCCTGATCGATCATGACTTTATGTAGTTGTACCGCCACGGGGGCGCGACTAGCGATTCGGTTGGCAAGTCTTTCTGCTTCTACTCTTTCTTGCCCCACTGGTACAACCTTGTTCACCAATCCAATGCGGTCAGCTTCCTCAGCCGAGATAAACTCCCCGCTATAGGCGAGCTCCCGAGCCCGGGCCAATCCGATCTTTCGTGGCAACAAAAACGTGCCACCGTTGGTAATGGTTACACCGATGTTGACTTCCGGAAAGCCGAATTTGGCATCGGTCGCGGCAACGACCAGATCACAGGCAACAACCACCTCGCAGCCCGCGCCTACCGCATACCCCTGCACGGCTGCGATCACCGGAAAGCGTACACTGCGAATGAGTCGGGTGCTATTCTGCAGGCTCTTTTGCCACTCACGCAGTTGAGCGGCGCTGATTTCGCCCGACGCAATACCTTCATTGTGTGCGCGAATCTCACCCACATCATGGCCCGCGAGAAATGATCGTCCTTCGCCGGCCAGGATCAGACACCGGATATCTCGATCCTGGTCCAGCGCTGCTAGATGTTCATCCATTAGCAACCAGGTTTCTATCGTCATCGCGTTAAGTCTGTCGGGACGGTTAAATATTAACCAGGCAATGTGGCCGTTTTTGTTGACTTTGATTCGATCACTCATGGCATGTCTCCACGATAAAACCGTTTTGTGTCTATTAAATTAGGTTTTCGAAATAATCGCGGTGAGAGCTATTTCTTGAGCTTATAGCCGGCAGCTTCTCTATCCCATGTTGTTGGGGTTATACCGTTTTCTCTTAGCTTATATTTCTGGATTTTTCCCGTCTGGGTCTTGGGCAAGGCCTCCACAATGTCAATGTACCTCGGCACCATAAAATAGGCCATACGTGGCTCGAGAAACTTCGTTAGTTCGAGTGGATCAAGCCTTTCATCGTCTCGAAGAACTACAACCGCCATCACTTCCTGCTCGGTATGAGTTGAGTCCACCGGAATTACGGCACATTCGAGCACACTCGAATTCAGATTAATTTCGTTTTCTACTTCCATCGATGAGATATTTTCACCACGCCGCCGAATAGCGTCCTTTATTCGATCGACGAAATAGAAATTTCCCTGCTCGTCGCGCATCAACATATCACCGCTATGCAGCCACAAATTTCGCCAAGCGCTAACTGTCCATTTCGGGTGGTTCCAATAGCCAGCCATGAGTATCCAAGGCTCTTTCGCCCGCACGACTGCTTCACCAGGAACGTTGGGTGGCAACTCGTTGTCATCTTTATCGACAATGCGAACTTCATATCGATCAGTTGCAACCCTTCCGCAGGTCCGGCTGTTAGGCAAAACAAACCCAGACCGCATTGGTACGTTGACCTCGGTGGAGCCCCAGGTAGCAGAGACAAGGCAGTCGAAACGTTGCTTGAATTGCTCAGTCTCTGGTAATAACGGAACAACGAGTGCTCGTTCCAGTGTATTGTCCGTATCTTGCGGAGTCTCGGGCTGCTGGTATAGAAAATTCGCCATCGCCCCGAGTAGGAACGTACATGTGGCGTGATAGTGATTTACCTCATCCCAAAACTTGCCAAGACCGAAAGTTCCAGCGAGCACCGCAGTTGCGCTACGAATACAGCAAGCGTAAACAACGGCCCATTGCCCAGCGATATGAAACAGTGGCAGCGGCGCATAGTACACGTCGTTTGATCGAAGCTCGAGCAGCTCCACCACACTTAATGCGTATTCATAAGCGTGGGCCTGGGTAATCATGACCCCCTTAGAAGGTCCGGTGGTGCCTGAGGTGTACATCACCGCCATGAGATCTGTATACGTTGGTCCAGGATCAATAACGGCTTCAACGTCTGCGAAATGATCCTCGAACCTCAACTCTTGGTAAAGGGTTCCCAGCGAGTCTGGTAACCCAGGCTCTGTGCCATCCGCGTTCTCAGAATACAATACGATGCGCTTTAGACTCTTTAGTTCATGCGCAATCGTCTCTATGCGATCAATATACTTTCGATCGATGATCAATGTCGCGGCAAGCGAGTCGTTGATTACATGAGCGAGAACCCCACCCCGGAGATAGGTATTGACCGGCACTTCAATTGCACCGAGTTTTGCGAGCGCACACCAGGTAACCACGAAATCCGCCGTATCCGGCAACATTAGGAGAACGGTATCACCAAAACCGATTTCGAGCCGCTGTAGAAACTTGACCAAGCGATTGGAACGCCGATCGATCTCCCGGTAAGAGAACGCGCGATCATCGACCAATAACCATGGTTTGTCGCCACAGTGCTCGACGCGCTTGCGTAGTACTTGTGCCAGCGTCTGTTCGGGCCGGGTGTCAGTCAATGCCTGCACGGTTCTAAGAGGATGTAAACAGGTTTTTGACTTCCGGTTTTGTTACCTTGCCCATGGCATTACGCGGGAGATCATCGACTGTCTTCATGCGGGTAGGGATCTTGTACGGAGCCAGACGCGCCTTGGCCCACCCGCGAAGTTGATCAAGATCTAACGACTTAGCCTGCTCGACAACAATGGCAACGCAAACTCGCTCGCCCCATTCTTCATCATCTACACCCACCACTGCACACTCCTTGATGATTGGATGGGTTCGCAACACTTCTTCGATATCCAAGGCAGAAACCTTGTATCCGCCGGTCTTAATGATGTCTACAGATTCACGACCAAGGATTCTATAGTAGCCATTCTCAACCGTGGCGACATCGCCAGTGCGGAACCAGTCGCGATGAAATGAATCGCGGGTAGCATCCGGCTTGCGCCAATACTCCATAAAAACGTTCGCACCCCGTACTTCGATTTCACCCGACCTACCTGGCCGTCTGATCCGCCTACCACGATCACTCACAAGTCTGACTTCAACCCCCGGGAGGGGTGTGCCAACAAAAGCCGGCCGGCGATCACCATCTAGTGGATTGGCCAAGGCCATACCTATCTCGGTCATACCGTAGCGCTCTAGTAGGGCATGGCCCGAGATTTCCCGCCATTGCTCAAAGACACTGACCGGTAGCGCGGCCGAGCCAGATATCATTAGACGCAGACGCTTACAAGCACGCAACATCTGTTTCTGCTCATCAGAAGATGCGGCTTCCCACGCCGCGATCAATCGCACGTAAATGGTCGGGACTGCCATAAACAAAGTGATGCCACCCTCCAGAAAACGTCGCCATACACGCTCGGCATCGAACTTGGGTAGCATTTCGCAACGTGCACCTGCCCACAAGGCGCATAGCAACGCATTCACGATGCCATGGGTGTGATGCAACGGTAGTACGTGCAAGATGTGGTCATCGGGCTTCCACGCCCAAGCGATGATCAAGGTTTCTATCTGTGCCTGCAGATTCGTATGGCTGATAACAACCCCTTTTGGCTTGCCAGTGGTACCACTCGTGTAGAGCATCATTGCACGGCGCTCGACCGTGACATCGGGCAGTGGTCGTGCGTCCATTTTCAGCGCCGCCGAGACAAGAACGAATCGAATATTCCTTGCTTCTGCCAGTGTTCGCAGTGTCTTGGCGAATTCGGCATCGGAGATAATGATCTTAGGCTCGCTATCGGCCAGCAAGTACTCAATCTCGGGCGACGGATACGAGAGACAAATCGGAACCGCAACGCCACCCGCAAGCCAGATACCCCATTGCGTGGCTACGTACTCAAAGCCCGAAGCCACCATGAAAGGAATGCGCGCCTGTTGCAGGTCCGGTTCGCCGTCCAACAGATAAGAAGCGATCTTTCTCGCATTCGCTAGGAGATCGGCATAACTATGCCTACCCTGACCATCGATAATCGCGATCTGATCATCGTGCTCAAGGACCCGCTGTATCAATGGAAGACTGGTGCCGAACACGTTACGCCCCGTCCCCTGCCTGTCGTTAGGCGGCTAGTGCAAACTTTCTTTGCTCTAGGCTTGCCATGAGGGTGCTGGCCCGAGCGTCGCTTAGTCCCATCAATGGTGGTCTCAGGGCATACCAGGATGGATCATTTCTGAAATGTGCGATGATCTGCTTGAGGGCCGGGATCATCGGATAACCATCGATCATCTTGCGTAGGCTGGACACATCGCCTTGGAGCATTTCCGCCTCCGGCGTTTGCCAGTGGTCGTATAGGTTGCGGATCGCGCTAGCATTGACGTTGGCGGTCGCGGTGATACAGCCGGCACCACCGGCGCGCAGCGCCGGCAGCAAGAACACCTCTGATCCCGGGAAAACATCGAGACCTGGAAATTGTTTGAGGACTGATTCAGTGTTGCTCCAGTCGCCCGAACTGTCTTTGAGGCCAATGACAATAGATGGATAAGCCTTGACCAGTCGCTCTATCAAATCGAGGCTGTAACACACGACTGCAATACCTGGGAAGTGATAGAGGTAGATACGCAAGCGATCATCGCCGACCCGTTCGATCACTTCTGCGATATGCGCGAAAAGGCCGTCTTCGTTCACGGCCTTGTAATAGAACGGCGGCAACAGTAACACACCGCCACAACCGTTCTGCACGGCATGACTCGTGAGTTGCACGGTGTCGGTAAGCGAACAACAACCGGTACCCGGCATAAGCAAGTCGGGACGAATGCCCTCACCAACTAGCGCATCGAGTAGTTGCATGCGCTCACCCACCGAAAGTGAGTTCGCTTCACTGGTGGTGCCAAAAACTGCTAAGCCATTGACGCCTTGTTCCAGTAGCCAGTGGCAATGTGCGACGAAGCGCTCGGAGTCTGGACTGAGATCCTCCGTAAAGGGCGTCAACACCGGCGATAGCACACCGGCGAAAGGTTTGGTGTTTGTCATCGATTACGTCTCTTGTTTTTGGTAAACCACCGTAAGTTTCAGAATCTAACCGCGCACCTGATCACGCCGCAATTACGGTGCCTGAAGCAATCAGGTCTTCAATCTCCTCTTTCGAGTAACCATATTCAGCCAAGATCTCGCGGGTGTGTTCGCCAAGGACCGGGGCGCCACGGTCGATGCTCCCTGGTGTGGCTGAAAATTTAACTGGGTGTCCGATCGTCTTGACTTGATCGAGACGGCTATGTGGAACCTTTAATACCATATCTCGCGCCAGCGTCTGTGGATCGTTGTGCATTTGGATGATATCCAACACTGGCCCTGCCGGTACACCCGCTGCCTGGAGCCGTGCTAACCATTCGTTTGCACTGCGTTGTTTGAAAATAGGTGCTAATACGTCGGTAAGCTCAGACAAATGTTTCATACGTGCCTCATTGTTAGCAAAGCGCACATCGTCTGCCAGCTCTATCGCCTCCAGTGCCTCGAGCAGCTTAAGCCAATTGGCCTGGTTAGCCGCACCAACAGTAATCCACGCATCAGCTGTTTCAAATGCCTGGTACGGAGCACTTAGTGGGTGCGCCGAACCCAATGGGCCAGGCGCTTTCCCCGTTGCGAATCCTATTGCGGACTGCCAATAAGTCTGCACAATACCAGCTTCAAACAATGACGAGTCAACGCGTTGACCCTGCCCCGTCTTGAGCCGGTGCACATAGGCGGCCAATACCCCCATGGCGGCGAGGATGCCGGCGGTGATGTCGGTCATGGGCGCACCACATTTTACCGGTGGCCGCCCAGGCCCTTCGCCGGTGATGCTCATCAGGCCAGACATGCCCTGAGCAATCAGGTCGAAACCGCCCCGCTCAGCGTATGGGCCGGTCCGACCGAAACCGGACAACTCACAATAGATGAGACCAGGATTGATCTCGTGCAGTGAGTCGTAGCCGAGACCGAGTCGTTCCATCGTGCCCTTGCGAAAGTTTTCGATTACCACATCGGCTGTTCTAAGCAAACGACGACCAATCTCTTGGCCCTGCTCGCGCTTTAGGTCAATGGCGATACCCCATTTGTTGCGATTCATCATTAGGAAGGCAGCAGCTTCACCATCGACTTCTGGTGGCACCATACGACGGGTGTCGTCACCGCCAGGGACCTTTTCAATCTTAATCACCCGGGCACCCATGTCTGCCAACATAAGGCCGCAGGTTGGCCCGGCCATGATATGAGCAAGCTCAAACACTTTGACGCCTGCCAGTGGCCCCATTGCTAGCGTCCCCTGAACTCCGGCTTTACCTTATCGAGGAATGCGCGATATCCAGTCTGGAAGTCCTCGGTGCCAAAGCACGCAAACCCTTCATCGATCTCTTCATCGGTCAGCGGCGTAGATTCGGCGAGCCGATTTATAAATTTTTTGTGCCATCGCGCCACCAAGGGTGCGCCCTCGGCAATGCGCTGGGCAGCTACATAGGCCTCACTCTCAACTTGGTCATCGGCCACGATGCGATTCACCAGACCTTTCTCGCGTGCCTCCTCGGCACCGAACACACGGCCCTCGAGCAAAATTTCGAGTGTCGTGGCCCGCCCAACCAAAGCGAGCAACCCACGCAGTTCTGCGTACGCCATCACTAGGCCCAGACGATTAATAGGAATACCAAAACGGCTTGATTCACCACAGATACGCACGTCACAGTTCGCGGCGATCTCCAGTCCACCACCAACACAGATGCCCTTGATCATAGCTACCATAGGATGGCGACAGTTTTCCAGCGCCTCGATGGTTCGACGCATGATGGCGCCGTAGGCGCGTGCCTGCGCCACGTTGGAGCGCTCATTCTCGAATTCGGAGATATCGTTGCCCGGGGCAAACGATTTATCACCAGCCCCACGGACTACGACACATCTAACCTCAGGATCGGCTGAAAGTGTTTCGACTTCCTCGCCGAGCTGCTGCCACATGGACTTCGTTAGCGCGTTCAGTTTTTCCGGCCGGTTGAGCACCACGGTGGCGATGGTGCCCGTGCGCTGGACTACCAGAGTTTCAGTCATTTTATCTTCCCTTTGATTACGTTACTCATATTGAGTGTGCTAACGGATCAGAACCCAAGGAGAACTAGGGTATCATCCCAGTATGGTCGGAAGGAAACCAAGGGTTTGATATATGGGTACACTGAGCGGTATCACGATCGGTTTTATCGGCCTCGGTCTTATGGGTCGGCCGATGAGCCTGAACCTACATCGCGCTGGCGCCGAGCTGGTTATCTACAATCGCAGCCGCGGCGTCGTGGATGAGCTTGTGGGAGTGGGAATCGAAGCGGCGGCCTCGCCAAAGGACGTCGCCGAACGTGCGCCTATTATTGTTCTAATGGTCTCCGACACACCGGCGGTTGAACGCGTCTTGTTTGGCGATGATGGCGTGGCCCATGGCCTTCAGACTGGGGCCATAGTGATCGATATGGGAACAACCGCCGTCACCGCCACACGAAACTTTGCGCAACAGATAAAAGCAAAGGGGGCGCATTATGTCGATGCGCCGATCTCCGGTGGTCAGGTCGGCGCCGAGGCGGCAACGCTCGCCATTATGGTTGGCACCAACGAAGACACATTCGCCCGCGCAAAACCAATCTTTAAGGTATTAGGCAAGAATATTACGCACGTTGGCGAAGTGGGGGCTGGCCAAGTGGCTAAAGCCGCCAATCAAATCATCGTCGGCCTTACCATTGGCGCGGTCGCAGAAGCACTTGCTCTTGCCAAAAGGGCTGGCGTCGATCCGGGGAAGGTACGCCAGGCCCTGGCCGGGGGATTCGCGGCTTCACGCATCCTAGAAGTGCACGGGTTACGCATGGTGGATCAAACGTTCGATCCCGGCGGCAAAGCAACGACACAACGTAAGGATCTTGCGCAGGCCTTGGAACTTGCTCAGGAACTGGGGATGGAGCTACCCGCTACCACGCTTTACCGCGACCTTTACGATAAGCTCATTGAGATGGGTGGCGGTGAACTCGATCACAGCGCACTGATCAAGGTGCTCGAATAGACTTCGATACTTGTCAGGAACAAACCTGTCGCTCCCCGCCGACAAATCACTCGTTCGCCCGGCTTATCCGCTGCGCGTATGCTTTTCGTTGAATTTGTCGGCAGGTACGCGTTTTCGTGCCTCATCGACAAGATATTCCAGCGCCACTGACACGCCATTGGCCCTGAACGGAATACCACTTAACGCGAGCCCCATCTCCACCCCGCTCAAGGTGCCGGCCAGGGTAACGTCATTAAAGTCACCTAAGTGACCTATTCGAAATACCCGCCCTTTTACCTTTCCAAGACCGGTGCCTAACGACATGTTAAAGCATTTTAGGATCTGCTCTCGTAACTCATCGGCGTCATATCCCTCCGGTACCATCATCGCCGTCAGTGAACTGCTGTATTCGCTGGGGTTCTTGCAGAGCAATTCCAGACCCCATGCCTTAACAGCACGTCGTGTAGCTTCCGCATGACGATCATGACGTGCGAACACGTTGCTCAAACCTTCCTCCAGCAACATATTGATAGCTTCACGTAGTCCGTAGAGCAGATTGGTGGCAGGCGTGTAAGGGAAAAAACCACTCTTATTCGTACCTAGCATGTCTTGCCAGTCCCAATAGGAACGCGCCATCGCGGCTGAGTGGCTTGCTGCTAACGCCTTTTCGCTGATGGCGTTCAACCCGAGCCCGGGCGGCAACATCAGGCCCTTTTGCGAACAACCGACAGTAACATCGACCTGCCATTGGTCCATACGGTAATCGATTGATGCTAACGATGAGATGGTATCGACCAACAGTAGGGCTGGGTGCTTGGCACTATCCATGGCCTGGCGAACGGCGCCGATACGGCTGGTGACGCCGGTAGAGGTTTCATTATGAACAATGGCAACCGCTTTGATTGCGTGCTCGCGATCTTCCGCGAGCCTCGCTTCCAACGTCGCGGGATCAACGCCGCTACGCCAGTCGCCAGGTACAAAGTCGACATCAAGCCCAAGCCGCTTAGCCATATTGCACCAAAGCATTGCAAAGTGGCCGGTCTCAAACATAAGCAGCCGGTCGCCCGGCGATAGCGTATTGCAAAGCGCCGCCTCCCATGCGCCGGTACCGGAGCTCGGAAAGATCACGACCTGTCCCTTTGTTTGAAATATTGACTTCAGGCCATCCAGTAGCTCGCCCGTCAAGCGTGCAAACTCAGGGCCGCGATGATCGATGGTCGGCGCGGCCATCGCCCGCAACACCCGATCAGGCACGTTGGTAGGGCCGGGGATCTGGAGAAAATGACGGCCTTCGTGATCAGACATGGTTCGATTATGCCTGGTAACACCGTAATCCAGCAACGACTACTGATGTAAGATGTTATGATTTCAGGCCAATCCTATGAATCTCGAGCACTCGGCCCACATACAACCTCACACCGCGGATACTCGCACCTTGGCTTCGCGGTTCGAGCGCGAACTCGAGGGTGAGGTGCTGTTCGACCGTTTCAGCCGCGGGCGTTACAGCACAGACGCCTCGATTTATCAGATCGAGCCCATTGGCGTATTGGTACCTCGCAACGAGCAAGATGTCCGATGCATCGTCGAAATTGCGGCAGAAGAAGGTGTACCGATACTGCCGCGGGGTGGTGGTACTTCACAATGTGGCCAAACGGTGGGGCATGCCCTGGTTGTCGATGTTTCTAAATATCTGAACCAAGTGCTGGAGTTTGAGCCCCACGCAAAACGAATTCGGGTTCAACCGGGTATCGTCCTCGACCAGCTAAATCGATTTCTCAAACCGCACGGTTTGTTCTTCCCGATTGATCCGTCGACGGCTAGCCGCGCCACCATTGGCGGCATGGCCGGCAACAACAGTTGCGGGGCACGCTCTATCCGTTACGGCAATATGGTCCACAATGTGCATGCCATTGACGCTATCACCGCTGACGGAGAGTGTTGGCACTTCGGTCAAGTGCCGGCAGATCTTAATGAGCTAGCCGACAACCCAAGTTATCGCGATCTCGTTGAACGCCTACGGCGAATTACTGCCCGCGAGTCTGTCGAGATCGAGACGCGTTTACCGAAACTGCTGCGACGCGTCGGTGGCTACAACATCGATACCATAACAGCAGATGACCATAACATGGCACAGCTGCTGGTCGGCTCTGAGGGAACGCTGGCATTTTTTACAGCGATCGAACTCGAGCTGCAGCCGCTGCCGACCCACAAGGTACTCGGCATCTGTCAGTTCTCTAGATTCTACGACGCCATGGATGTGACGCGGCACATCGTCACACTGCAACCGGCGGCAGTAGAACTCGTTGATCGCACCCTGGTTGATCTAGCGCGCGACATTCCCGCTTTCCGCGCCACCATCGACCAATTGGTTCACGGTGAGCCCGAGGCGTTGTTGCTTGTCGAGTTCACCGGTGATGATCATAGCGAACAGCTACATCATCTTGATGATTTAGACGAACTCATGAGTTCGCTTGGCTTTGTCGGGGCGGTGACGAAAGTCTCGGATCCCACATTTCAGGGCGCAGTTTGGGAGGTGCGCAAAGCAGGTCTCAACATCATGATGTCCATGAAGGGTGACGGCAAGCCGGTGTCCTTCATCGAAGACTGCGTTGTCGGGTTAGACGACCTGGCCGAATATACTGATCGCTTAAACAAGGTGTTTGCAAAACACGGCACAAGTGGCACTTGGTATGCACACGCTTCGGTCGGATGCCTGCATGTGCGTCCCATCCTCAATATGAAAACCGAGACCGATGTTCGCAAGATGCGCGCCATCGCGGAAGAGGCCTTTGCTATGGTTCGCGAGTACAAAGGATCCCACTCCGGCGAACATGGTGATGGCATCGTACGATCGGAGTTCCACGAAAAAATGTTTGGACCCAAGATCGTGCGTCTGCTTGAAGAAATCAAGGACAGTTTCGATCCACAAGGCCTGCTCAATCCCGGACGTATTGTGCGGCCACCGCGCATGGATGATCGTCGTCTTTTTCGCTACAAACCCGATTACAGGCCGCGAGACATCGAGACCGCATTGGACTGGTCCGAATGGGGTGGCTTGGCTGGCGCAGTTGAGATGTGTAACAACAATGGTGCCTGCCGAAAGTCCGATCCTGGCGTAATGTGCCCATCGTATCGAGTTACCGGCGACGAGCAGCACGTCACCCGCGGGCGTGCCAACACGCTTCGCCTCGCTATAACTGGACAGCTTGACGCAAATGCCCTCACCTCGAGTGCCATGGCTGAAACCATGGATCTGTGTATCGCTTGCAAGGGTTGTAGACGTGAATGTCCCACCGGTGTAGACATGGCTCGCATGAAGACCGAATTCCTCTACCACTATCGCAAGCGCCATGGCCTTCGCACTAGAGATCGAATGATTGCCTATTTGCCACACTACGCACCTTGGGTCGCGCGGCTTGGCCCTTTGCTTAACCTGCGAGATCGACTTCCCGGGCTGAGAAAACTGAGTGAGCTCATGATAGGTTTCAGCGCACGACGCAGCTGGCCTCGGTGGCAGCGCGATTTCTTTTCCGCTAACGCACCATCAAATACAGCCAACCACGATAACGATTGTGAGGTTGTGCTGTTTGTAGACACATTCAATAACTATTTTGAGCCTGAAAATGCACGCGCTGCGCTAGATGTTTTGACTAAAGCTGGCTATCACGTGCATCTGCCGAGGGCACTAGATGGCCGACGACCACTCTGTTGCGGGCGCACACTGTTAAGTGCGGGTCTGGTTGAGGAGGCCAAGAAAGAAGCCAAACGTCTTATCGGTGCGCTACGGTCATACGTCGAGCGCGGCATCGCTATCGTGGGGCTTGAACCTTCATGTCTGCTCACACTGCGTGATGAGTTCAAGGCCATGTTGCCGGGGGACGAGAGCAACGCGTTATCCGAGCAAGCGATGTTGTTCGAAGAGTTTATCGCACGCGAAAGCGATGGTGATCACTTAAGACTCTCGCTAGCACCAGTCCAGTGGCCTCGAGCCTTACTACATGGCCACTGCCATCAAAAGGCGTTCGGCGCGATGGCGGCAACCGAACGTACCTTGCGGATGGTACCGGACCTCAAAGTCGAGGTGATTGAGTCGAGCTGCTGTGGCATGGCCGGTGCCTTTGGCTATGAGGTGGAACATTTTGATATTTCTAATCGCATGGGCGAGCTATCACTGTTGCCAGCGGTAAGAGCAGCCGCTAATGATACAGTCATCGTTGCCGATGGATTTAGTTGTCGACACCAGATTCGCGACGGCGCGCAGCGTGAAGCTACACATATCGTCCGCATCCTGCAGTCGGCCTTGACCCAATGACGACAGGAAGCCACTGCAATGTGTTCAGTTCGATCGAAAGCAGCGATTAGCAATTCCAGGAGAGCGCGTCCATGAAAACATCAGCGCTAGCGACCCTACTGACAGCTCTGCTTCTATTTACAAGTGGCCCATTCGCGGGCAATACATTCGATAGGCCCGTCTACCCGCCGTCGACGCCTATGCCGGCTCTATCGGTCCGCCATGTGGATCAACTAGTCGTCAATACTTCAGATTTAGAACGAACAGTAGTCAAGAATAAGTGCGAATCTCAAGGAATTCGAGAGATAGTTGAGTTGATGAAGAGCGAGAGATTTGAAGAGCTGTGGATATTTTTGCCTGAAGTTTGTAGCTGGATTGAAATCGGCAGACATGTAACCTCTGGACCTGATGAAGCAACTATTAGAGTCGATAGAACATACCTAGCAACGGCGATGGTCAGTCATAAGGAACTCCACTTGTATCATTTTCACCCGCTTGCCTATTTCGAGAGGTGCAAGGACAAAATTAGGTGCGATCAATTCTCTCTACCAATCGCGGCAGGCCATATTTCCGAGCAAGGGTTGATATCGAACTTAAGGTACTCTATGCCCAGTGCAGAGGATATATATTTTATGATGGATGTTTCGTGGGAATTCGATCAACGCCGTGGTGATGATGGACGAATCATGAACAATGTTGTAACGCCTTATGGCGTCTTAAGTTATGCTTTAACCGACGCGGGCGAGGAAAAGTTTTTCGAAGAACGAAGTCTTAGAACCGGCGGATTGTATATAAAACTAAAGGCAGCCAACGCGCTACTGGATGACCAGATAAATGCCATCATCAAGAAGTATCCTAATGATATAAGAGAGGCATTGGAACAACTTGTACAAAGCCTAAATAGCAAGTATCTTCGAGTCACTTATACGCCTCTCTGACCATCGCAGTGCCAGATGGATACTTCTAGTAAACAAGAAACTATGCTTAAAAAGCATAACGTCTCAGGGCAATGGTAGGCCAACATTTGGCGAACACCGTTACGCAAGGCCTTCCATGACGGTAGGAGGAACATCATGACCCATTGGGTACGGTTTGAGCATCGCGGCGATACGAAGTTCGGTACCCTGCAGAACGACACCATTACGATTCACCTAGGCGATATCTTCACGACTTCGGAGCCAACGTCGGAGACTGTTTCTCTAGATGAGGTTAAGATTCTGACACCGACGGCGGCGTCTAAAATGGTTGCGCTTTGGAACAACTTTCACGCCATGGCTGCCAAGTTCGACCTGGCGATTCCTGAGGAGCCACTTTACTTTATAAAGTCCACCGGTTCGTTTGTGGCATCCGGCGAAACCATACGACGTCCAGCCTCATATGACGGTCGCGTAGTCTTTGAAGGGGAACTTGGAGTTGTAATCGGGGAAGTTTGCAAGGCGGTTACTGAGGCTGACGCCGATCGATTTATTTTTGGTTACACCTGTGTCAACGATGTCACCGCTTTCGAGCTAATCAATAAGGATTCGTCCTTTGGGCAGTGGACACGCGCCAAAAGCTTCAATACCTTCGGTCCTTTTGGCCCGATAATCGCGACGGGGCTAGCTCCAGCAGAACTTACGATCAAAACGATCCTGAACGGCGAGGAGCGCCAGAACTACCCTGTCAGCGACATGATCTTCCCGCCAGCGAAACTTGTCAGCCTGATCTCCAAAGATATGACGCTTTTTCCGGGCGATGTCATTACCTGCGGAACCTCAGTCGGCGTGGGCTCGATGAAGCCGGGAAGCACTATCGAAGTCGTTATCGACGGTATTGGCTGCCTTAGAAATTCGTTTGAATGAGTGGAAACAATATGTACGTGCTGCCGGTCTATGTCTTAGGGTTGCCCTAGCAGAATGCCAAACCAGGGTCCGATCGAGATCAGAGCCTAAACACCCACAATAGGAGATAGCCATGAAAATATGTGTTATCGGTGCCGGTGCAATCGGCGGATTAATGGGTGCCAAATTCGCCTTGGCCGGCGAGGAGATTACGTTTATCGAACGCGAGGGGCCGCATTTGGCGGCTATCAACAAAAATGGCCTAAAACTGCTGATGCACGACGGCGAAGAGCTACTAGTCCGCGATTTCAGGGCAATTGCCGACATGGAGAAGGCCGGTACGCAAGATCTCGTCATTATCGCCGTCAAAGCGTACCAGATCCCGTCAATCGCGCCTGCGATGCGGGTGCTTTTCGGGCCAGAGACGGTGGTGTTAACGATCCAGAATGGGATCCCGTGGTGGTACTTCTACAAGCACGGCGGCGAGTTCGATGGCCGGTGTATCGAGACCGTGGATCCGAACGGCGAGATCAACGCCAACATCGAGCCCGAGCGGATTATCGGTTGTGTGGTTTACCCGGCGGCGGCAGTGGTTGCGCCCGGCGTAATCAAGCATGTCGAAGGCAACCGCTTCCCTGTGGGTGAGCTAGACGGTTCCCATAGCGACCGGGTGGAAAGAATTTCCCAGACATTGTCGAAAGCGGGGTTTAAATCCTTCGTGCTAGATGACATCCGTTCTGAAAGCTGGCTGAAGGCCTGGGGCAATTTGTCTTTCAACCCGATCAGCGCTTTAACGCAGGCCACCCTGGCCGACATTTGTCAATTCACCCCCACCCGTGAGCTCGCGGCGAGAATGATGGAAGAGGCTCAGGCGATCGCAAATAAACTCGGTATCCAGTTCCGTCACACAATTGAAAAACGGATCGCCGGAGCCGAAAGCGTGGGTAAACACAAAACGTCGATGCTGCAGGATGTCGAAGCGGGTCGGGAGCTCGAAATCGAGGCGCTGGTGGGCGCCGTGGTAGAGTTGGGAAGGCTCACACATACGCCGACGCCGCATATCGACGCGATCTACGCGTGTACGAAGCTGCTCGATAAGATTATGCGCGAACAAAGTGCGGGAATCGGGTTAAACAACGTGGCCTGATGGCGCGGTCGGCACGGAGTGTCGCCACACATCGATGCGCTGTACGCGTGCGCCGAGCTGGCCGATTAAGTAATGCGCAAAAAAAACTGCCGATCGAGCCGAATCGCGTCGCCGCTAATGGGCAGTCCAGGGCCCTGCGGAGGGATGTGTGCTGCTAGCGGGCAGTGGCAACGCGGCGCAGATCAAGCGCTCACATAAAAATTAGATCAATTACCCGTCATTGCCCGTGTCGTTCTTATCTTGTCTCAAAGTCCGTACAAAGTCGGCAATTACCATGCCCAGAACGCCAATAATGATGATCCAAAGCGGAATAGATTCTATCCGCAGGGCGTAATACCCCAAGAAAACAACGACCATCACTGCGGCAGTTACCCCGGTGATTAGTGTAAACATGAAACGTCGATGCCTCCGTCAGTTTTCGATAATTTTTGTGAGCCAGCGGGCCGTCCGCAACAGCCGTGCGTCGTCGCCTTTCGGCCCGACCAGTTGCACGCCTATTGGCATGCCGCTTGCCCCCTGCAGCAGTGGGAGCGTAATCGCGGGTGTCCCGCACAGCGTCCATATCGTGCAGAAAATCGGACTGCCCGTCGACTCCAGACCAATGGGCGCCTCGCCGGTAGTCGCCGGCGTTACAATAGCGTCATACTTCTCGAAGAACTGAGCAAGTACGCCGTTTAAAACACTAACCTGACCCACCGCGTCGTTGTAATCCACAGCCAGGCAGCGCTGCCCGCGCTCTATCATCTCGCACAGAATGGCACTCAACTTATCCTTGCCGTTCTCATACTCACGCTTGAAGCTCCTGGCAAGGTCCGCTTCCATGATTGTACGATGCCACGATATTGCGTCATTGAACATAGCCGGTAGCGCGACCTCCGCGATGTTCTCACCCAGGTGCTCGACCAGATCCGCAAACGCTTCCTGTGTGTCCTTATCGGCGTGGTCCCACACCGGTGTCTTGACGAAGGCCAGCTCCGGTGGGACCGGTGGCTCCTGGGCCATGGTCTCGACGAGCTTCGGTCGTGCCCGCGGCCGTGTATCGGGATCGTGTTCGTCGAAGGCCATGAGCTGCTCTGTAATCAACGCCACATCCTCAATGGTGCGCCCAAAGACCCCGACCTGGTCCAACGGGCGCGACTGCTGTAGTACAAGATGCCGCGAAATGAGACCGTGGGTTGGTTTGTATCCGCAGACCCCGCAATACGAGGCGGGCCGAAGAACCGATCCATTGGTCTGGGTACCTACGCTGAGCGGCACCATGTGCGCTGCCACGGCCGCGGCCGAGCCGCTGCCGGAACCCCCCGGGGTACGGGCCGGATCGTGCGGGTTGGTCGTCTTGCCCGGCGCGTAGACCGCCAGCTCCGCCGTGACGGTCTTGCCCATGATGACCGCGCCCGCCGCGCGCAGCAGTGACACCACGGTCGCATCGATGGCAGGCTTGCGCCCAGCGTGCAGCACTGTGCCGTCTTCGGTTGGCATGTCATCGGTGTCAAAGATATCCTTGACGCCGACGGGAACACCGTGCAGCGGGCTTAGGGCTTCGCCCTTCCGCAATGCGAGGTCGGCATCGCGTGCCTGCTTCAAGGCATGCTCCGGATCCAGGAACGCCCAGGCGCGGACCGTATCCTCAACGTCGGCAATGTGATCAAGGCAAGCCTGCACTAGCTCCTCCGACGTAATCTCGCCGGCGCGAATTGCCTCGGCCGCCTCGACGGCGTTTAAGCGAATCAGCTCCACCGGCTATTCGATGTTATTTCTAGCGGTCTGCAAACGCGACGGCGCGTATGGCGCTCGCTCTTCCAAATAGGCAGGGATAACGCCACAAAATCACCGCCCGTCACTACCTGACCGAGTAGATATGTTCAGGCAACCACAGCGCGATCCCCGGAAAATTATACAGGATCACCATGGCGAACAGCACCACTATGATGAACGGGAAGCACCCCTTGAAGATCTCTATGAGTTGAACTTCGGGCGGAGCTACCCCTTTGAGGTAATACGCCGCCATCGCCATCGGCGGCGTCATGAACGAGGTCTGCAGATTAAGCGCCACCAGTATGCCGAAGAACACCGGGTCAATGCCAAAGACGTCAAGCAGCGGCAGGAAGATCGGCACGAAGATGATGATGATCTCGCTCCACTCCAACGGCCAGCCGAGCAGAAAAATGATGAGCTGCGCGAGGATAAGGAACGATACAGTCGGGTTCATCAAGCCGCCGAACGACAAATCCACGCTCGTCACGAATTCCCTGATGACTTCATGGCCGCCGAGGTAGGAAAACACCGAGGCGAAAGTCCAGGAACCGACAAACAGCCAGCACACCATGGCCGAAGTGCGCACCGTAAGATAAACGGATTCCGTGAGGGTCTCCTTTCGTAAGCCGCGCCAGCCAAGGCCTCCCAGCAAGCCGACGTAGAAACCGATCTCGAGCGCGTATTTGGTTATCTCCTTTTCCTCGAGCAGGAGATACGCGATCATCAGATAGAGCGCGCCGAGTGCCAAGCCGGCAACGCCACCGAGCCCTGTAGAGCGCATCAAGGCGCGACCGGCTGCCGTCTTTGGCTGAAGCCACGCAAGCATCGATGACCACCCACCGAAAAAACGAAGGCCGGCGGCAACGGCAAGGCTGATGATGATGCTAAGACCCGGCCCCCCCGGCAACGCCCGGTTTTCCGGCAGCGACGAGCCGATGATGTCTATGTCTTCCATCATCCGCAACAAGAAATATGGGGAAACATACAGCACGAGCACGATCAGACCGCCGACGGCAATTGTTCCCAACCAGCCGATTTCCGGGCGGCCGTATTTTTCGACCCACTCAGGGGTATCTTTTCCGCTGAGAATCTCGCCGAGGCGATAACTCACGGCCAACACCAGGCCACCAAAGGCGCCCACCGCGGCCGCCTCCGTCGGCGAGGCGAAACCAAACAGGATGGCGCCGAGGACGGACATGATCAAAAGCGCGAGCGGCAGGAAGGACGTCAGTACCATCATGAGCAGCACCCGCAGGGGAATATCTGTCTGCTCCTTGGGCGGCTTCGGTGCCAACCCGGGGTTGAACAAGGCCCGTGCTATCACATAGATCATGTAAAGCCCCGCCAGCATCATGCCCGGAAACATGGCGGCGGCATACATCTTGACCACAGAGGTGGCGGTCGTCGCCGCATAGACGATCAGCATGATACTCGGCGGAATCAGAATCCCAAGGCAGCCACCGGCGCAAATGACGCCGGTGGCGAACTTGCGGTCATAACCGGCTTTCAGCAACGCCGGCAAAGCCAGCAGTCCCATCAACGTCACGACGGCACCGATGATGCCGACGGCGGTGGCGAACAGCGCGCAGGTCGCGAGCGCCGCGACGGCCATGGATGCGGGCACGGCGCGGGCCGCAATATTGAGACTGTAAAACAGCCGATCGACAATGTTGGCGCGCTCGACGATGTAACCCATGAACAGGAACAACGGTACCGCGACCAGTACGTCGTTGATCATCACCGAGTACGTCTGATTCACCAGCAGGTCGAAGATATTGTTATTAAAAACAGACTGGTCGGGGTTGTAATAGGCGTAGAAGCCGAACCCGAGGCCCATCGCGACCAGCGTGAAAGCGATGGGGAAACCCAGCATAATCGCAACCAGTAGTACCCCCAGCATGAGCAGGGCGATTTGCGGGTCAGTCATTTTGCGCCCCCTTCGCGCTCGCGATCTAGACGCAGTTGGCGCTCGATCTCATGCTCTCGCTCCTGAAGTATCGCGACCTCGGTCTCCTCCACGTCCTTCTTCACTTCGTGCAACCGTTGCGGCCATTTACCATGCTTCATACACAACACGCAGCGCACCGCTTCCGCAATCCCCTGCAGCAGCACAAAGAATGCGGCGATCGGAAGAAGCGTCTTCAACGGAGCCACCGGTACCCCGGCGGGGCTGTTGATGCTGATCTCCCCCGGTGGCCCACGCGGACCCCAAGGCTGGTAGCTCCAGGACTCGGCGGCATAATCGGCGCCGGCATAGATCAACGCCGCCATTCCAGGGAACAGAAAAAGGATAATCAGCGTAAGCTCGATCACCGCCTGGACGCGCGCAGGCCAAAGCCGATAGAGCACGTCCCCGCGCACGTGTGCGTCCCGGGAAAGGGCATAGGCTCCCGCCATCATGAACAGGGCCCCGTACATCGTATAGCTTATGTCAAACGCCCATGCGGTCGGATCTCTCAGCGCCTTGCGGACGAACACCTCGTACACGTAGGCAAGCGTGAGCACCAGGATGCACCACGCGAAGGCCTTTCCCACCCACGCACTCAAGCGGTCGATGACGAGCGGAAATCGATCCATTGTCTTGTTCTCAAACGGGGCTCGGGTGAACCCTTAAAGAGCCGGGGCGGCGCTTGCTGCGCCGCCCCGAACCCAGTTGCTTCCGTTAACTACGAACGGTTCCGTTAGAAGGGGAGCTCTTTCGGGAAATAATGCTCGAAGGCAAGCTTATAGTCGCACTGGTTAAGAAGGTAATAATAGGATGCCCGGTGGGCAAAATCCTTCTGCGACGCCAAGACCTTAGAGAAGAACTGATCCTCGCCCTCAAGCTTGGCGATCATCACGTCCCAGGCCTTGAGCTGCTTCTTCATGATTGCGTTCGGCGTGCGGTAGACCTTGACGCCCGCCTTGTCTTGCAGCCACTGCAGGTCATTGGAGTAGCTGTCGATCCCCAGCCAGAAGTTGGTCGAGGACGCCGCCGCCGCCGCGTGCTTCAGAATCGCCTGGTGCTCGTTGGGCAACTTGCTGTACTTGTCCTTGTTGAAGATGATCTCGAAGAACTCCGCCGCCTGGTGGTAGCTGCCCAACATGTAGACCTTGCT
>CAXMNC010000101.1:0-4145 GCA_964194625.1 Acidiferrobacterales bacterium | reverse complement strand
GAAAGTCCTCCGAAGAAGTGGTATCAGCGCCTGCTCAAGAAAAGGGGCAAAGACGACCCGAGTTAGAAGGACGTGGTTCGATAGCAGAGGATTCTCTGTGGGGAACTCGGAGCCTCGTCAGAGTGATTGCAATGACCGCTTATGGCCGAAAGCAGACATTCAAGTGATAAAGTGACGAACGGCTGCTAGTGACCCAAAGCGGACTAACGATCTTGATAGGCGGCGACAGTCATTTGACCGCCGCCGCAGACAGACGGTCAATAAACGTCATAGCCTCGTCGGCCAACATTGGTTGAACAGTCGAGAAATCTTGCCCATAGCTTCGAGGCGACGGAGTCCGGGTCCGCCAAATCGTTTCTCCATTGGTCCCATGCATTGCCGAAACCTGCTGCGTTCTCGGTCCTCCCGATCCAGTACAGAGAGATCAAGTTATTGCTTTGAATCGGAACCAATACCTCACTGTGGTAGCCATTCTTTGCGCCCCACTGCTCGTTAAAGTCATCCTTGATCGCGACGTACTTGGACACAGTGCAGCCTTCATTCAGTGTGACCTCAATTACATCAATGTGGTCGGCTAGTACGCTGATCGGCGAGATTAGTAACATTGCCAAAAGAAGTTTTTTCATTTTCTTGTCTCCCAGTATTGTTTTTCTTGTGATTGGCGATTTCCGTTTGCTTTTTTTTGGATCATGCCAAGGATGTCACTATAACCTACAATCGAGTGACGAAAGTGACCCGATATTGGGGTCCAGTGACGGAGCCGGGGGACCATGGCCGTATTTGCTAATGTCCGCTAGTGGCCGAAAGCGGACCCTCAAAACAGCTGAATATTGCTCGTCTGAATGACCGCTTTCGGTGAAAGCAGACATTCAAGGCGCGTTATCCGGTGCCGCCTGCCACCGCGAGATAGCGGCGTAATTAAGCAGACATTCCCCGCTGCGAATGAACGAGATCCACAATCTCTTTGAACGTGATGGACTCCATCAAATCGACTTCCGCGAACAAATCGTTGTCGCGGGCCATTGTGAAATCATCCATGTTGATGCGTCTGCGGATTGAGTCGCCCACGAGTGCTGATACGTCGGTGTCCGGTCTCAGTTCGCTAATCTCATCGCCAACGTAGTACCTCGCCAGGTACTCCGCGAGCTGGTGAGCAATCTTTTGCTGCCCATCGAAGAAATAGTCACGCACAAAAGCGCAACGAGGCCACCAGTCTGACGCCAACTGCATCGAAATCTCCTGTTCATTGCGGGGTTAAGAGCGACATTCTGCTCTCGGAATATGAAAGTTAGATTGCGGTGCGAATACGTTCTGCGACCTGGTTCTCATTTGCGGCCATCGGGCGCTGGTGCGAGTGTCTTCTTCTGGCCGAAACCAGCCCCTGGGCTGATAAGATACCGACAGGCTGCTTATGACCCAAAGCGGACATTAAGAATTTCCCTCTGGCGGACCACTTCGGTCTCAATTTCGCGAGATTTCATCTTATTTTCGGCTTTCGACAATCCCGATCTAGGTACAATCTGGCATAACTCTGACTGTCTATACACGGGGGAGAGGCATGGCCTCAATCTGGGGGGAGTTAAAACGACGTAATGTCGTCAAGGTGGCGGTAGCGTACACCATTGCCGCGTGGCTTTTGGCCCAACTCGCCGAATTCGCCACAGATACTTTCGATGCTCCCGACTGGGTTCTCCAGATGTTCGCGGTCTTTCTTGTCCTGGGCCTTCCTGTCGCGCTGATCCTCGCTTGGGCTTACGAGCTAACGCCTTCCGGCCTGGAGCGCACTAAAGACGTGCCGCTGGAGGAAAGTATCACGCATCTCACCGGCCAGAAGCTTAACTACATCGTCGGGGGTCTCCTGGTTGGCGCAATTGTCGGTTCGGGCACAGTCTGGCTGTTGAGCCGTGACACTGATGCGCAGTGGGTAAGAGATGAAGCGATACCGCAGATCAGAGGACTGTTGGAAGACAATGACTACTCGGCCGCATTTGCGCTTGCGCAGGAAGCGGCACGACATATTCCGGATGACCCAACATTGTTGAGCCTGTGGCAGGAAATCTCTGTCAATTCGGCGATCACGACGACGCCACCCGGAGCTGACGTCTACGTAAGAGAGTATTCGTCGCCTGACCAGGATTGGACTCATATTGGTCAAACGTCGATCGACAACGTCACACTTCCACGTTCAATCCTGCGCTGGAGAATCGAGATGGAGGGCTTCGAAACCGTAGAGCGGGTGTACGCCAGCTATTGGGATTCCCCGCTACAAATCCGGCTTGCGACTGAGGGGAGTATTCCACCGCGGATGGTTCAAGTTCCACGTTCAGATCTGCGATTGACGCTTACAGGGTACGATTATCAGGCACGCACAAACGCACCCCAGTACCTGATTGATCGGTACGAGGTCACCAACGAAGAGTACAAGGAATTCGTCGACGCCGGTGGTTATGAAGATCCGACGTACTGGCAGCATGAATTCATTGACGATGGAGAGGTCATCCCGTGGGAGGAGGCGATGGCGCAATTCAGGGATGCTACAGAACGGCCGGGACCCGCCACCTGGGAAGTAGAGACGTACCCGGAGGGTAAGGCAAAGCACCCGGTGGGCGGTGTCAGTTGGTATGAGGCGGCGGCCTATGCGGAATTCAGGGGAAAAAGTCTTCCAACTGTTTATCACTGGGTACATGCGGCGGGTATTTACGGCGCGGCGCAGATCACACCTATCGCTAACTTCGATGGAGCCGGCCCCGTAATGGTGGGGAGCAATGAAGCGATGAGCCCATATGGAACGTACGACATGGCGGGAAACGCCAGGGAATGGGTCCAAAATGCGGCGACGGGACGTTCCGACGAACACCGATTCGTACTCGGTGGCAGCTGGGAAGATCCAGCATACCGTTTCAGCTGCCCGGAAACACGGCCGCCATTCGACCGCTCCGCATTGAACGGGTTTCGGTGCGTTGAGTATCTGGACGAGCAATCGATTGACCAATCCCTTTTTGATCCGATCGGGTTGCCGTTCCGTGATTTCGAGAGACGGGAGCCGGTCAGCGACAGCGAGTTCCAGTACTACCTATCTCGATATGAATACGACCGGACTCCCCTTGAAGAGATGAGGGACTCAACCGTACAGGAATCCGAATATTGGCGGCGGGAACGTGTGACCTTCAATGCTGCCTACGGCAATGAGCGCATGAGCGCTTACATCTACCTGCCGGTCAATGTAGAGCCTTCTTATCAGGCGGTGATTTACTTTCCAGGAACAGGCGCTGTATTCACCGATTCTTTCGAAACGAAAGAACGTCAGGACAGGAGACAGATCGACTTCATTATCCAGAGCGGAAGGGCTTTAGTCTGGCCGATCTACAAGTCGACGATCGATCGCCGCGACGATCTTACTTCGACTTGGCCCAGTGATACGCGCTCCTTCACGGATCACGTTATCCAGTGGACAAACGACACCAGCAGAACTATCGACTATTTGGATAGTCGTGACGATATCGACACCGAAAAGCTGGCCTACTACGGATTTAGCTGGGGTGGCCGGATGGGCGCCATCATCCCGGCGGTTGAGCGGCGTTTTAAGGCGGTCGTGCTCGTGGCCGGGGCGTTGTCACTCAGTGATGCTCGTCCAGAAGCGAATCAGGTGAACTTCGCACCACGGATAACCGCTCCTGTGCTAATGCTCAACGGCAGGCATGATTTCATCGAGCCGGTGGAGACAGCTCAGGAACCATTATTCGAACTGCTCGGAACACCTGACAGCGACAAGAAGCACATCATCTTCGAAGAGGCAGGCCACACAGACAACCTACCGAGGTCTAAGATGATCAGAGAGATCCTTGGATGGCTAGATCAATATTTGGGGCCGGTTAATTAGCGGCCGCAGCGCGTACGTCTGTCGTTCGATTCGTCATCAGCTCTGGTATTTAATAGACAGCACGTGAGCCGAGCGGCCGCTTGTGGCCGAAACCAGCCGTTCGGCTGATAAGATACCGACTGGTTGCTGTTGACCCATTGCGGACATGTAGGCCTGAATTACATCAGACCCTTGCTCCTCCACGTTTTTGCCAGCCCGCGTGCATAGTCTTCACAGGAGGTCAATGAAATCCCGAACTCCCGCTGTAACGTTGCCGTATCGCCGA
>CAXMNC010000100.1:0-13591 GCA_964194625.1 Acidiferrobacterales bacterium | reverse complement strand
GCGATACGCTTGGGCTTTACAGCCTCGGACTTCGGCAGCGCCAACTCGAGTATGCCATCCTTGTAATTCGCCTTGACCTTACCCTCGTCAACCTGAGTACCGAGTCGCAGGCTACGCGAATACTTCCCGTAACGGCGCTCCTGCCGTATCACGCGCTCAGCGTCCTTCTCCTCTGACTCACTCTTGGTTTCGGCGCTAATCGTCAACACACCGTCTTCCAAGGTTACGTCGATATCTTCCTTCTTGACGCCCGGCAGCTCGGCTCGCACTACATAGCCGTTGTCGTCTTCACTGACGTCAACCGCCGGCACAACATTACGCGTCGGTTCGATCAAACGCGCCGGCCTGAAAAAACCTTCGAAAAAGTCACCGAAGTCATCATCAAACCATCGCAAGCCATTTCGACTAGCAATTCTGGGTACTAAGTTCGTCATCTTAAACCTCCTAATATTGATAAAGCCTACTTGCAAACAGCCGGTAGGAAATACATGCCGGCCAACTGCACCGATGTTCCTTATATGGGGATACCGGCCTAGGACTTCAAGTGCTGTGGTCGAAATAATCGAGACTTAAAGGATGTAGCGCGCGAGATCCTCGTTGCCAACCAGGTCTGCCAAATGATCATCCACATACACGCGATCTACGGTGACGCTTTGGCCAGATCGGTCGCCCGCTTCAAACGAAATCGTTTCTAGCAAACGTTCCATCACTGTATGCAATCGGCGGGCACCGATATTTTCAGTTTTTTCGTTTACTTCCCACGCCACTTCAGCCGTACGACGTACACCGTCCTCGGCGAAGCTGAGCTCGAAACCATCGGCCGCCATTAATGCCGCATACTGTTCGGTGAGCGAGGCATCAGGTTCGGTCAGTATGCGCACGAAGTCCTCAGTAGTAAGCGCATCGAGCTCGACGCGAATCGGTAAGCGGCCCTGCAATTCGGGAATGAGGTCGGATGGTTTAACCAAGTGAAATGCACCGGAAGCAATAAACAATATGTGATCCGTCTTAATCATGCCGTACTTCGTCGAGATCGTACAACCTTCGACCAACGGCAACAGATCGCGTTGCACACCCTCACGCGAGACATCGGGACTGCGCACCTCGGAGCGGCCGACGATTTTGTCGAGCTCATCTAGAAAGACAATGCCGTGCTGCTCGACGCGCTCTACCGCCCGCACCTTGATGTCATCCTCGTTGATCATGCGCGCGGCCTCTTCCTCAACCAGAAGTTTCTTGGCCTCTTTAATCTTTAGTTGACGTGTGCGCGTTTTACGCCCGCCCATATTCTGAAACAGCCCTTGGAGTTGGCTTGTCATCTCCTCCATACCCGGTGGCGCGATAATCTCTACCCCAACGTTGGGCATGCTGAGCTCGACTTCTATCTCCTGGTCATCCAAGTCGCCTTCGCGCAGCTTCTTTCGGTAACGTTGCCGCGCCGCCGTATCGTCGGAAACACTCTCATTCTCGGCCCCAACCGCAAACCCGACTTGGCGCGCCGGCGGCAGAAGGATGTCCAAGATCCGGTCTTCCGCCGCGTCTTCGGCACGTTGATGGACTTTCCCCATTTCTTCGATACGCGTCATCTTGACTGCCATGTCTACAAGATCACGTACGATCGAATCTACCTCGCGGCCAACGTAGCCAATCTCGGTAAACTTTGTCGCCTCTACTTTGATAAACGGGGCGTTTGCAAGCCGTGCAAGGCGACGGGCAATCTCGGTTTTGCCCACTCCGGTCGGCCCGATCATTAGGATATTCTTGGGCATAATTTCGCTGCGCAGTTCTTCATCTTCGACCTGCGCGCGTCGCCAGCGATTGCGCAGCGCAATCGCCACCGCACGCTTGGCGGCGTTCTGACCGACGATGTGTTTGTCCAGCTCCTGAACGATCTCACGCGGGGTCATTTCGGACGTTGACGACATGCTTAGCCCAACTCCTCGATCGTTACCTGGGTATTGGTAAAAACACAGATGTCGGATGCGATTGCCAGGCTCTTTTCGACGATGGTGCGTGCATCTAGGTCAGTATTGTCGAGTAACGCAGACGCGGCGGCCTGCGCATAGGGTCCGCCCGAGCCGATCGCGATTAACCCGCGCTCCGGCTCAATGACATCGCCATTGCCGGAGATAACCAACGAGGCCGTGGTGTCGGCCACCGCAAGTAGCGCTTCTAAACGGCGCAATAGTCGATCGGTGCGCCAGTCCTTGGCCAGCTCCACCGCTGCCCGCACCAATTGTCCGTGGTGTTGCTCGAGCTTGCCTTCGAACTTCTCGAATAGCGTAAGCGCATCGGCCGTGCCACCCGCGAAACCAGCGATAACCTGATCCTTATATAGACGCCGCACCTTGCAGGCGTTGGCCTTGATGATGGTATTACCCAGAGACACCTGGCCATCACCGCCAATGACGACAGAATTGCCCTTTCGGACGGAGACGATGGTGGTGCCTTTCAAATCCTGTAACAAGGTATGTTCTCGTACGAACCCGGGGAGAAGGTAAGATGGTGGCGGCCCCGACAAAATTCAAGGCCGGCCCAACGCATTGTAACCAATAACCTTTGATGAGTTAAATGCCGGTGTCAGCCGCTGGCGCCGGCCGGCTGCCGAGACCGGCCGCGCAGGTGCCAAAATAATCGAAAGCCGAGCAACAAGGCGAGTATGGCGCCATAAATGACCGGCTCAGAGATATCACTTTTCACCAGCCACAAAAAATGGATCACACCCAAAACCGCGATCACGTACACCAGCTGGTGCAGCCGCTGCCAGCGTCGCCCCCCTAGTCGCCGGACCATACCGTTAGTGGATGTTACCGCCAGCGGGATAAGCAATAAGAAACTGGCCACCCCTACTGTGATGTAGGGTCGGTCAAGAATATCTTCGATAATCGCGTCCCACATGAAGAACTGATCGAGCCAGATATAACTTACGAAATGCAAGCAGGCGTAGAAGAATGCGAAAAGACCCAGCATACGCCGCAAACGAATTACGACATGCCAACCGCTTAGCCGGCGCAACGGGGTAACGGTGAGCGCAATGAGCAGAAACCGCAATGTCCAGTCACCGGTATAACGCCGCACCGTTTCCACCGGGTTGGCGCCGAGGTTGTTGGTCACACCATCCCATACTAGCCACGCCAGTGGTACCGAACACAAGACAAAAAGAACCGGTTTCGCTACCCGCCGGATCCACTGGATCTGGGTCATGGACTCCGGTCGCTAGCCTAGTAGTTCTTTTTTAAATCCATGCCAGCATAAAGACTGGCTACCTGATCAGCGTAACCATTGAACATCGGCGTCGGGCGCTTGGGAGAGAACAGGTTGTCTTCACCAATCCGCCGTTCGTGGCTCTGACTCCAGCGCGGATGATTGACCTTGGGATTTACATTGGAATAGAACCCATACTCCCGCGGCCCTGCCTTGTTCCAGGTGGTTGGCGGTTGTTGCTCTACAAACCGCATCTTGACGATGGACTTGATGCTTTTGAAGCCGTACTTCCATGGCACCACCAAGCGTATGGGTGCGCCATTCTGATTCGCTAAGACTTCACCATAAAGGCCGACCACGAATATGGTCAGTGGGTGCATGGCCTCGTCCATACGCAAACCCTCGACATAGGGCCAGTCCAAGCCACCGCCAAACAGACCTTTGACTTGGCCGGGCATTTGCTCAGGGTCATAAAGCGTGACGAACTGGACATATTTTGCCCGCGAGTTCGGCTCAAAACGCTTGATGACATCGGCCAATGGAAAACCTACCCACGGGACAATCATGGACCAAGCCTCGACACAACGCAGTCGATAGACGCGCTCTTCCAGCGCATGGGGCTTGATGAAATCGTCGATATCATAGACGCCGGGTTTAGCGACCTCACCTTCCACGGTGATGGTCCAGGGCCGGGTTTTCATCTTGTGGGCGAGTTTCGCCGGTGAACGCTTGTCGCTGCCGAACTCGTAGAAGTTATTGTAGGCCGTGATGTCTTTGTATTTGGTGAGTTTCTCGTCAAGCTGGTAGGCAGTCTTGCCTACGTTCTGGAGCTTCTCACCGGCATCAGCTGTACCCGGAACCAGCAGGCCCGGGGCAACCATGGTGGTGGCCACCGCGGTCGCCGCGGTCTGCAAGAACTGCCGTCGTTGATCAAAAAACTCCTTGTCGGTGACTTCGGAATTCTTGATATCCGGTGCTTGCTTTATGAGCAACATTTTTCCGTCCTTCTATCAGTCACGATTATTCCGACCTTCGACCACCCACCCGGTTCCACAGATCGTAAAGTACTTATAAGTATATCGCCTCTTGTCCACAACCTACTATTCATCCGTAGTCACGGTAGTGACTACGGACAAAGGCCGCGGCCCAACGCATGGCGCCGCAGTCGCCGCCAGATATCAAGGCCTTCCATGCCAGGGAGCATCAGATCCAGGATAATTAGGCCGTAAGGCGTGCCGAGCGCACATTCTAGACCAACGCAACCATCGTGAACCACGTCAACCTCACAGCCGAGGTAGAGCAGATGGAACTCCAGATTAGATCGGCGGTCCTGTACAATGTTCGATCCCAAGGTAATAATTTCACGATGAAATCATCGAAAAAGCTTGTCACATCTTTCCTTGCGCTGGGTTTCTCGCTGACATCTGCCGCCAGCCCGGCCGCAACTCAGGAGTGCTCGGCCAGTAGCGGCAAGCACACCGTGGCCTTACTTGAGCTCTATACCTCTGAAGGCTGCAGTAGCTGCCCACCGGCGGATCGATTGTTGAGTTCGTTGCCGGGCCAGGAACTGAGCGCAGATCAGGTAGTTCCACTTGCGCTGCATGTGGACTATTGGGATTACCTCGGCTGGCGCGACCCTTTTGCACAGAGCAAGTTCACCGAGCGCCAACGTCGCATGGGGACGATCAATCGTTTGCGTACCATCTATACCCCACAATTCCTTTTGAATGGCAAAGACTTTCGACCTTGGCGCGCGCAAAGTGTCAGCAAAGAGGTGGCCGACATCAATCGGTCCAAGGCACGCGCACAGCTGCGAATAAGCCTTAAGCAGGATGCCGCGCAGTTACACATAATGGCAAACGCCGACGTGCCCGATGCCACCGATAGGCACAATGCTGATGCCTACATCGTACTTTATGAAAACAAACTAAGCCGAAACGTAAAGGCAGGCGAAAATACTGGGCGTACGTTGAATCATAATTTCGTTGCGCGCGAGTTCGTTGGACCGATTCGCCTCAAATCAGGGGGCGTGAAGTTTGATGAGACCTTAACGCTAGCCAAAGACTGGAAGACAAAAGACTTAGGTGTTGTCGCATTCGTGCAAAATCGACGTAACGGCGACGTACTGCAAGCGCTAGCGTTGCCTGTGTGCCAATAACAAACGCGCAAGTACGCGTTTGATTCCACCCCTAACTAGGTCGATCTACGTTGCAACGCGGCGATACGCTCGTCCAGTGACGGATGCGTCATGACAAGCCGGCTGATTCCTTGACCGATACGCCAGAAATCCCGAAGGCGACCAACTGATCCCGCAAGTGTCGCTCGCCCACACCACGTTTAAGTGACTCCGAGGCCCTTATCATCTTGTCGGTTCCAGCCAGCTTCGCACCGCCGACATCAGCACGAAATTCACGCTTACGACTGAACCACATGACGATCGTGCTCGCCAACACCGCCAGTACCAACTCGGCGATGATGGTTGTAATCCAAAATGCAGGGCCATGCCCACGCTCAGTGTTGAATACCGCGCGATCAACAATATGGCCGATGACGCGCGACAAAAAGACAACGAGCGTATTAACCACCCCTTGAATCAGTGTAAGGGTTAGCATGTCGCCATTGGCGACATGTGTAACTTCGTGCGCGAGCACCGCCTCCACTTCGTCTTGTCCCATGAACTGCAAGAGCCCTGTGCTGACTGCTATCAACGCGTGATTTCGCCGTACCCCGGTAGCGAAGGCGTTTATGTCTGGAGAATCGTAGATAGCGACCTCAGGCATGCCAATACCTACCCGTTGCACCTGGCGTTTCACAGTTTCCAATAACCAGGTCTCGGTAGAATTTGCCCACCACTCGATGACTCGGGCTCCAGCCAAGCGTTTTGCTGTCCATTTCGAGATGGCCAGTGAGATTAGTGGCCCGCATGCTTAACTAGGGAAAAATGCTATCATAAAAGGGTAAGCCGTAGCCTCGAGACATGCGTCGTGGGACCCGCCTACTCTAAGCAATATAAGCCCTAGCTTGTTCGAGATACCGTCTATCAGCCATGCTAACCGCCAAGAAAATCGTAGATGCCCAGCTCAAAGAGGCACTCATCTCGATGACAACGTTGGCGTACATCGAAGAGCATCAGCTACTGACGCACAGCCAGCTTGAGGACGCCAAAAAGAGCCTGCAAGCACTATTTCTGCGGACCAGCGGCGAAGAGACCATGTTGCGCAAGTTAATCTTGATCTTGAAGATAACCAAGACTATCAACAGGGCGTTTACCGACGTATCCAAGATTCTGGACGGCATATCGCGAAGTGCAGAGACGCTGGATAAAAAGCTTGGTGCATTAGCCCGTCAATTCGATCGCCTAAAGATCACAGCGGAGGAGAACAGCGATTTTGTTGGCCCGTTCGTGTTGTTTTCACGCGAGTTCCTGAACCGCATCCGCGTACTCCGGGGCGCCATGGAAAAATACATTGGTGTGAAGGAGAACGAGGCCAGGTGCTCGAACGTACACCGTATTGCCCAAGAAGCGAGGCATCGCCTGAAAAATAGGCTATCGGGGGCACTTGGAGCCCGGGCACGCAGCCAGGTAGAAGCGAAAATCAAGGAGGATGTTGTACAGACGTTCGATTACGGTGAAGCAGAAAAACGGCTTAAATCCGCCGAGCGCAAGTCTCGTATGATGGCCGAGGAAGTAAACGAAATACTGGCTGACTTGAAGGAAATGTGCCAAATGGTGATGAACCCAGACATGCGGGAAAAGAATCACGATCGCACTAACTTGAACGAACCTGCCTATGAAGATGTGTATACGATATGTCGCACGGGTTTCAAAGCACACCCGCGACTGAGAAAAACGAAAGGGGGCATGATTGAATTGTTTAAGCTATATCAGCACGCGTACGGCATGTTCAAGCTAGACTTCGAGAATCTAAACGGGGCAATTGCGCCGATGATGTCTAACGCGGACATCTATTTCAAATCCAAGGAAGAAGACCGAGATATTCGTTCCAAGCGCGAGAAACTGCAGAAGATCGAGGTTCTAATCCCGTTCGTGGAAAGGACAGCGGAAGCACTGCCACAAAAGGATGCGCGCAAATACGCTAAATTCTCAAAGAAATTCTCGGAGATTATCTCCGAGAAAAACACGCCCTGGTCTCATATTGACGGTGATTTATTGCGGTTTAAGATTATGGCTGAGGCCGAACTAAGCGCCCGCATGTAGTACCCTGTCCCACCCTCATGTCTATTCGCTCACGGCTGCTCGCTGATTAGTTCGCCACAGTTCCAACAATACTGAAAGTTAGCCGGGTTTTCCTCGCGACATCCCTTACAGTAGACGTTGCCTTCGACTTCAGACGATTCGTAATTTTCGATCACCTTTTTAGCGCGTTCCATGTCCGCCTCGTCCACAAGCCAAACCTCAGGATAGGCATGTGTGAACGGTATCTCCCCCAAACCACCTTGTGCGTTCTCATTGAACACGTGCGCCTCAATGTGCGCCTGCGTTAACAAATTCAGGACAATGTAAGCTTCGGGAAGGTCGGCGGCGGTGTAAAGCTTATGCACGAGATCCAGCACCTCTGTATAGATGCGTCGCTATTGTTTCATCTTTTGCATGGTGGGAGCCATCAGCTTAGCCTTAGCCCGGGTCGATTTTTGGGTGTAGGTGCTGGTGTCGACGGATTTTACAGGCGACGCTTAAGGGCACCTGTGGGCAGCCCGGAGTGACGTTGGCAGGCAACTCGTAACCTATTGGTCACTCAGGCCAGCTCGATCCGCGAGCGGCGCCGGGCACCGTGGTGTGCGCATAAATCATTGTTTATCACTGTATTCATTCGGCTTCTGCCCACGCGATCATTGTCGATTGCGGGTCGTCTTACGATTGGCGTGAAAATTGCATGTAAAATCAAGTGCTTACCCGCCGCGTCGATTAGAAAGGATTTGCGCGACACCAATGAAGAAAAAGATAGCCATCGAGGAGCTCGAGTTGGGGATGTATGTCTCTGGTTTCGATCGTCCTCAGCTCAATTCTCTGCCTTCGTTTCGCGGATTTCATATCAATTCACAGGCGCAAATTGACAAACTAAAACGTCAGTGCCAGTACGTCTATATTGACGTACCCGGCGACCTCCCTTATCCGAGCACACGACACCCGGCGGCTGGGAAATGGCCACCAGCGAAGACTGCCGATCTAGAACAACAAGCAGGGCTCGACTTTGAGATTCTCAAACTCAATCCAAGTCCGCACAACGTAGCACCAAGATACTACGACACAGCGGGATTGGAGGATGAAATTCGCGCTGTCGCACGCACTTACAATGAGCTCGTGGCCGCAACCAAACTGTTGATGGAAGACGCAAGGTCCACAAGAAGTATAAACACGACTAATGTCACACAAATAGTGTCGCGCATGGTTGATAGCATCATCCGCAACCCCAACGCGCTAATGTGTTTTGGTCAATTGCAGAACATTGCGGACATAACAGTACGCCACAGCATACATACATGTATCTTCGCTCTGGCCTTCGGACGTCACTTGGGAATGGAATCGACAAACCTGTTAACGCTTGGCATAGCGGCATTACTTCATGATGTAGGAAAAGCAAAAGTACCAACTGAAATACTGAATAGACCAGACCGATTGACACCGGAAGAATATGACGTGATGCAGCGACACGTTCGATGGGGCGTCGAGATTCTCACTAAGTCGAAAGGTATTTCGGCCGCAGTAATAGATGGTGCCGCCTATCATCACGAAAGGTGGAATGGCTCAGGATATTTGCGTGGGCTCAGAAAAGATCAGATTCCGTCCTATGCCCAGATCATCAGCATCGTTGACTGCTACGATTCGCTTATCAGCCAGAGTCCCTATCGCGAGCCTATTTCGGCCCACACAGCATTACAAGATATTTACGGTTGGCGCGATAGTCAATTTGTAACTCTGCTAGTAGAGCACTTCATTCGCTGCATGGGGATTTATCCCATCGGTAGCATCGTCGAGCTGAACACCGACGACATCGGTGTGATTGTAACCGTAAACCAAGTTAGGAGCCTGAGACCACGTATAACGCTCGTGTTGATGCCGGACAAATCACCGTATAGCCCACCCAAGACGATTAACCTCATGCACCATACGACTGGAGACGGTCGGCCCTGCGAGATTGATCGTGTGCTTGAGCCTGGCGCTTATGGCATCAAGCCAGACAATTATCTGCCGTTGATGCTTCGCAACTGATTGTTGCTTTTACTGAGCGTCGAAGAGCGCAAGTTGGTCGCCGCTACGGGCCGGTACGCGGAATTTAGCGCTATCCAGAATCGTGGTATCTCGATTCAATCCCTGTTGTTTACAGACTAACCGAAAGCGCCGTTCGATCATGGCCGCATGGTTACCAGTTCCGGTCATGCGCTTGCCAAACCGTGGATCGTTGTCACGCCCACCACGCATTTCTCGTACGAGCGACATTACTCGGTCTTTTTTCAAGGGGTAGTGGGCATCGAGCCACTCCTGGAATAGCTCGCTAATCTCGAGCGGCAGACGCAACATGACATAGCGCGCGGTACGCACACCATTCTGTGCGGATGCGGTGACGAGTTTTTCGATCTCTGCATCGTTGAGACCCGGGATCACCGGGGCAACTAAAACTCCGGTCGGTATGTCGGCTTCAGCCAACTTGGCGAGTGTTTGCAGCCGTCGTTGGGGCGCCGCCGCGCGCGGCTCCATACGACGTGCAAGTTCGCGATCAAACGTTGTCAACGATAACGTCACATGAGCCAGTCCCCGCGCCGCCATATCTGAAAGGATATCTATATCGCGCTCAACCAGGGCCGATTTCGTCACGATGGTAACGGGGTGGTTATAGGCTGACAGCACGCCGAGTATCTGACGGGTTATCTTGAGTTTTCGTTCGATCGGCTGGTAGCAGTCGGTATTTGTTCCGAGCGCGATGACTTTGCAATAATAGCTCGGTTTACGCAATTCCGCTTCGAGCAACCGCCCGGCATTAGGCTTGGCAAACAGGCGACTTTCAAAGTCTAATCCCGGTGAAAGTCCGAGATACGCATGGGTTGGGCGCGCATAACAATACACACAACCGTGTTCACAGCCACGATAGGGATTGATGGATTGCTCAAACGGGACATCCGGAGATTGATTATGCGCAATTATGGTGCGAGACGTGTCTTCGGTTACCGTGGTGCGTAGCGGTGGCGGTTCCTCATCGAGGCTCCCCCAACCATCATCAATGGCCTCATGTCGTAGTTCCTCATAGCGTCCATCACGATGGCTTAGCGTCCCCCGACCCTTGCGAACCCGCAGTTCGGGATTGACGATACTATTTTCCTCGGATGAGTTTGACATGTATTCTCAACCCCCACACCATCTAGACAATGCTGGCAACGTTCAGCTCGTGAGACATGAACAAAGGCAGTATCAACCGCGACCCAGAAAAGGCTCGCACTACCTGGTGGCGCTTGCCGCTGCGGTATTGGCATTGATTATTGTCACAATGACCCAGGCGATCAACCAGATAAGCGATGCAGCACAAGCGGAAGAGATCGCCAGTCTCGCGGTGCGGCTTCGTGCCCACGTAGAAACGCTTGCCGACTCGATCGGAGAGCGTAACCTAGCCCACTTTTCGGCGCTGACCGAGGCCGCCGACTACATTGAACAAATTTGGCGTAATCAGGGCTATATAGTTAGGCGGCACGAACACGAAATAAGAAGCAAAAAAGTGGCCAACCTGGAAACCACCCGACAAGGCCGGTCACCCGAAATTCTCGTTGTCGGTGCACACTATGATTCGGTTTTCGGCAGCCCCGGCGCCAATGACAACGGCAGCGGTGTCGCCGCTATGCTAGAACTGTCTGGCTACCTGGCTAAGGAGCAACCCCAACGTACGATTCGCTTCGTAGCATTTGTCAACGAGGAACCGCCATTTTTCAAGACTGAAGCCATGGGTAGCCGGCGGTATGTAAAGATGGCGCGTGCCCGCGGCGACGTCATTCGGGCTATGCTTTGTCTCGAAACCATTGGTTACTACCGCGATGAACCTAATAGTCAACGGTATCCGCCGCCGCTTGGTCTATTTTACCCCGACACCGGCAATTTCATCGGTTTCGTATCCAACCTTCGGTCTCGGGCATTGTTAGGACGGGTCGTCGCTGCCTTCCGCGCCGCCAGCGATTTTCCAGCTGAGCGCGTCGCCACCTTCGGATGGATACCCGGCGTGGACTGGAGCGATCATTGGTCATTCTGGCGAGAAGGCATTCCGGCCGTAATGATCACCGATACCGCACCCTACCGTTATCCGTACTACCACACTTCTGAGGATAAGCCCGACAAAGTCGATTACGAACGACTATCCCAGGTGGTTCAAGGTTTGACGGCGGTCGTACGAGCACTGGCCCACCCTCAGTAAAGTAGCGGCTATGGCCGAACTCAAACGCTACGCACTCTGGCTCTTACCCAATCAAGTCGCCACTGATAGCTTCGCCAGCCTTATCGATGACCTGTGTAACCGATACAAGGGACCGCGGTTCGCACCGCACGTTACGCTGCTAGGCAGGGTGACCGGCGCTGAAAAAGATCTGGCGAAGACCACCGAGGATTTGGCCCAGCAGCTACGAGTGCTCACACTGCGTTCACAAGAAATTGCTAGAGAGGCGTACTATTTCCGTTGTTTCTATGTAAAGCTCGAGCAGTCGGCAGACCTAGCGCAGGCACACAAATATGCCACCAATTCCTTCGGCGTCGACTTCGTGTCCGATTATCTACCGCACCTGAGTCTCATCTATGGCCACTTGCCACGAAAAGAAAAAGACGAACTGCGTAGTGAGATCGAGCCGCGCATACCCCCTAACTTTGTCGCAGACCAATTGCAATTGGTAGGCGTGACCGTGTCGGTGGCCGATTGGCGTGTAGTCACGACATGTTCGCTGCAATATGGCACCTAGCCAGATGCGAGCCTATGGACGTGGCGCGTCGTCTCCGGCAATCGATACTTAGTGGTGCACAACAATACGTACTTAATCGCCGTCCTCAAGCTTATTCGGTGACCAATGGAAATATAGAGGGAGTGCCAAATTTACACGGTGGCCGATGGACGCATAAACAGGCCGCACGCCCGTGCGTGTACGCCCTTGCGCTGGCGTAAGACATATCGCCGGTATGGCCCTGGCGAGCGCACGACAGTTAGTCAGCAATTGCAAAGTAGGCGCCGCATTGCCAGTTTGCTCCCACAGGGGTATGCTGCTGTTTGTCCGACGGGTGATGCATAAACGGGGTTAACTATCCCGTAAGCCCTATTTTTCCTCGGTCCTTCGTATCCGCTGCGCAGGCATTCGTACAATCGGGAAAGTTTTTCGGATAAAACCAAATGAACCTATGATCCAAGTTAAAAATTCAGGTAATTTGGGTTGAAAAAAGTTGTGCGGGTGGGGGAAACGAGGGATCGACTAATTGTAACAGTTGACGCGTTGGCCAATTAAACTCTCAGTTGTGTGCGAAGGCTTGAGTAGCTCGACGATCACTATAGACAGAAAAATCCAGTGAGTGAAAATATCAAGCCCAGGGTGCTCGTGATCGACGATGAGGAATCGGTTAGGATCTGGCTCAAAGGTCTTCTAGTCTCCCTTGGATGCGAGGTTGTCGGAGAAGCTAAGAACGGTCAAGAAGGGGTTGAATTGTTTAAGCGGGAGCGTCCGGACTTGGTCCTCATGGATCTTGAAATGCCAGTGATGAAAGGGGACGAAGCGTTGGACCACATCATCATCGAAGATCCGGATGCCTATGTCATCATACTGACATCTGTGAGCGACGCGAAGGTGATCATCGACGACCTAATGGCGGGGGCGCGGTATTATCTGCCCAAGCATGACCCGCCGGAAATGACTCAAGCCGCACTTCAGGAGCAGATCGAGAAGGTAAAAAGCAAAGCGAAAAGATAAACCCCGATCCTCGAAATGTCTCGGGATGACCAATATTTGAAGGAGGGAAGTTCAGTGAGTGAAGAGATCAAGCCCAGGGTGCTCGTGATCGACGATCAGGAGTCGATCAGGATCTGGCTTAAAGGTCTTCTAGTTTCCCTTGGATGCGAGGTTGTGGGAGAGGCTGAGAACGGTCAAGAAGGGGTTGAATTGTTTAAGCGGGAGCGTCCGGACTTGGTCCTCATGGATCTTGAAATGCCAGTGATGAAAGGGACCGAAGCATTGGATTACATCCTGGTCGAAGATCCGGATGCCCATGTCATTATGCTGACATCTGTCAAGGACCCGGCAGTAATCCACGAGCGCCTAATGGCGGGGGCACAGTATTATCTGCCCAAGCATGACCCGCCGGAAAAGATTCAAGCCGCACTTCAGGAGCAGATCGAGAAGGTAAAAAGCAAAGCAA
>CAXMNC010000099.1:0-4496 GCA_964194625.1 Acidiferrobacterales bacterium | reverse complement strand
CGCTGGCCGCGCGACGTCTATTCATTGTCGCATGTGGCGATCCCATTTCCGCCGGATGATCCCTATTACGGCGACGGCCGCCAGGCTGCCTCAACGGGAATTCCACCGCTGGGCTCGCTGCGCCCGCGCGGGGAAAGGAACACGCTGACTGTGCCGCTAGAACAGTTGATGCGGTTACGACACAATCCTTTCTTCGACGATATGGCCAAACGGATCGCGGAGTTCTGAATTGCGTGCCATGCCAAGGCAGGTACTAATCGCATTGCTGTCCATTGCATCAGCGACTGGCGCTGGATTGACCGTTGCCGACGAGCGGGTCCAGCGACAGGAAATGCTTGGGTTGAGCGAAAAATGGACCGGTGACTTCGACGGGATGGTTGGGCGCCGCAAGATTCGGGCGCTGGTGACGTTCAATAAGATGTTCTACTTCCTCGATGGCCCGACGCAACGGGGCGTCGCCTACGAGCTACTCAAGGAGTTCGAGACATTCGTCAATAAAAGGCTCAAGACGAGGACGTTGAAGATCAACATGATTTTCATCCCCGTGGGACGTGACGAGTTATTGACGGCTCTTGTCGAGGGGCGCGGTGATATCGCCGCCGCCAATCTCACCATCACCAAAGATAGGCAGAAGATCGTCGCCTTTTCCGATCCATTTCTAAAGAACGTCAGTGAAGTCCTGGTCACCGGCGCAGCGGCGCCAAAGGTCTCAGCCGTCGATGACTTGGCCGGAAAAGAAATCCATGTGCGCCCATCGGCGAGTTATTTCGAGAGTCTTACGCGCCTCAATACGTCATTCCGACAACGGGGAAGGCCCGAGGTGAAAATCATCCCCGCCGAGGAATACTTGGAAGATGGCGATCTTTTGGAGATGGTTAATGCCAGCTTGATACCGATGGTGATTGTCGACAGTCATAAAGCACAGTTTTGGCAAGACATCTTCGGCGATATTACGGTCCACCCGGAAATCGCCATCAATACCGGCGGTCACATTGCTTGGGCATTTCGCAAACAGAGCCCAAAGCTCGAAGCGACGACAAATGAATTCATAAAAGGTCACAAGAAAGGCACGCTACTTGGAAATATCCTGTACAAACGGTATCTGCGCAACAACAAATGGATACGTAACTCGCTCACAGACGTTAACCTTCAAAGATTCAAGGACACCGTGGCCCTCTTCAAGAAATATGCGGGGCAATATGATTTCGACTGGCTGATGCTCGCGGCACAGGGTTATCAGGAGTCAGGCCTCGATCAGAGCAAGAGGAGTCCCGCGGGCGCGATCGGGGTCATGCAGCTATTACCCAGCACGGCGGCCGATCGGAATGTCAATATCCCAAACATCAAAGAGCTGGAAAACAATATCCACGCCGGTGCCAAATACATGCGCTTTCTGCATGAGCGCTATTTTGCCAACGACGAGCTAGACGAGCTCAATCGGCATTTGTTCGCCTTTGCCGCCTACAATGCGGGACCCGCTAGGGTAGCGAGGTTGCGCAGGGAGGCGACCAGTCTCGGCTTGAATGCCAATGAATGGTTCGATAATGTCGAGATCGTCGCTGCCAAACGCATTGGCCGCGAGACGGTACAATACGTTAGCAATATATATAAGTACTACGTCGCCTATCGGTTGATCGCGGACCGGTTGAAGTTGCGTGGCGACGCAGCTGCTAGTAATAAGTAAGCCTTGTCAGTCGTTGGGTGCTTCGTAGGGCGCCCCGGCGAGATCAGCGCGGTGGTGCGCGCCACTTCCAGGTGTCATCGGGCTGCAGGCAGATCGTTACCTTGTAGCGGAAGGGTTCCGCGCGCACCACATTGAAGACATGTCGCAGTGCTCGACACTCCCGTCCATCAATCGAAAACCTCTTAAGCAGGGTAACGCTGCCGGAGTTGCCGCTTTTTGGGTTGTCCCACTCGAGGATGGTTCCTTCCGGCTTATCGCCCATCTCGACGCGAGCTTTCTTTTTAATGATTTCGGTATCCTGAGTTGTCAGCTCCGGCAACGCGTTTCCCCACTGCGCCGTAGCGACGTGCGGCGAGAAAAACAAAGCGCATGCGATGACGATGCCAAAAAGGTAGCTGCGCGAGATCTTGTTTCGCGTCCGGTCGTGGCTTTTCATGGTCATCGACTGTCTTTCACAGGATGACACCTCAGTCCTGTTTTCCGGCCGGGGAGCAAACAGTCTTATCAGGTCCTAGGAGAAACCCTTACACGACGACATCGCCTAGAAGTAAGCCGTCGTGTATAGCAGCCATCCATTCCAGCGGGACTTGAAGCTTCCGCGGAGGTCATCGTCCTCCGCGTCGATGTCGAAGTTCCAGACGTTGAGGCCACCGCCAAAGCCCACGTGTTTGAAGGTACGATGCTCGAGCAAGAACCGCATATCGGTCCACGAGCCCTCGTAGTCGCCATCTTTATCTTCGACAAAGAAGAAGTCCCAATTCAGTAAGAGACCGAGCTTCGGCGTCAACCCGAAATCCAGGCGCGCCGTCAATACCGGCAGCGGCGCGGTGCCGTCTGCCTGGTCCTGAATGGCCCCGTTTGTCGTGCTGATGCCGGTGTCCAGGTCCGTGATATGCAGGCCCCCGCCGACACCCAGCTCCATGCGCTCGTCCTGGAAAAACGAGTAAACGTAGGACAACTTGATGGTTTCCTGATCGAAGAAGCTGTTGACCGCGCTACCAGGGGGGAAGTTTACATCGCCGAAATCAATATCCCTTGTCGTAACGTGTGTGCCGTCTCGCTCGATGTCGTAGAAGTCGAACGTCAGCCGGTGGCGGGGCTTGAAACGCCACATCCCAGATAGTCTTGTGACGTCATCGGAGTCATCCACATCGAGGTCGCTCTCAAAATCAAGGGTGGTGCCGAGAATGCCGTTGGTCTGGTCGAGGCGGATGGTGGTGTCGGTGCTTTGCACAAAGAATCCACCCAGGTTGATCTTGAAACGGTCTCGCTTGGCGCCTTCCTCCTGCGCCAGCACCGGGAATGAAAGCATAGCGGGGATCAGTGCAATCAAACATGGTCTGATGATTTTTTTCATAGCGCCTCCTCATTTTTGTAGTGGGGTTGGAGCCTCCCGTGGGGTCGATCATATCGTATTTTCCTCAGGTTGCGCCAGGGGCAGACTCGATGCAGCGATGCCGTTGTGAGTGCGGCGGCCAAAAGCAGCCTGCCTTTGCCGCTTCATCTCGAAATAGGCCCTGGTGTCGAACCGTGGATTACGCGTGCTGCGACTTTGAACCTATAATGGCCGCTGGGGGACTCATAACATGTGATTGCTCGCTTGATCGCCACCCTCGGTGGGTGTTTCAGTATGACCACCAATTCGGAGCATGATCGTTCGGCGAGCTTTTAAAAAGACGGTCAAGATTAACGAGGCGATTCGACGAATGCTCGAAGAATTTCCACCGAAGTAACGGCCCTGCCGGACATTGGTGAGTTTCGTTTAGAAACAACACATGGCGTACAGCAGAACTAGTGACGATTTGCTCCGCGGTCATGATCCCGCGGATCGGGAGGGTGTATCAAAAATGGGCCTAACCATGGAGCCACCGTTTTGTTAGCGGTGCTCTTTGGTGCTACCAGACGATCACATCAATGGGTCACGAAAACCCTAGTTTATATTTTGTTATTACTCACCGTAGGGCTGTCCGGCTTTTTCATGGCGAGCGACGCGACTGGGGCTGAAGCTAAAGAGGCTGATTCTGTCGAGATTAGTTCAGATGACGAGCTTTTCTTTCTCGCTAATACATTACACATTCTGTTTCATGAATTTGGACATGTTTTGATCCATGATCTTGATCTGCCTATTCTAGGCAGAGAGGAGGATGCGGCCGATACCATCGCAACCATCGGCATTCTCACGCGCGAACGTGCGAGTCCGGATGTCGACAATCAGTTCACCCAAGGTTTATTGGCCATTGCCAATGCGTGGTGGATAATTTGGCAAAAACAGCAGCAGCAGAATAGCGATCTGGCATTTTGGACGCGGCACGCCATCAGTGGCCAACGTTTCTACAATGTCGTTTGTTTCATCTATGGCAGCAATCCGAGAAAGTTCGAAAAACTGCCAGAACTAGCAAAACTGCCGGCCGAACGGGCGGATTGGTGTGTAGAGGAATTTGAACTTGCAAACCGATCTGTCGAGCGTTTCTATAAAGAGAAAGTGCTTGAAAAACTTGCCAAGCAAGAACAAAAGACCGGTTCAATCACCATCATCTATGACCGACCCGAGACTGCGCTCGGTGCTGCACTTGTGAAACTATTGAAACGGGAGGGCCTTATCGAGAAGACCGCGCGATATGTTGAAAGCCATTTTGCGCTTCCACAGGACTTACAGGTACAGATCACGCAGTGCGGGGCGCCCGGGGCCGGGTGGGACCCGGAAGCGCGCGAGCTCGTGTTGTGCTACGAATTTCTGGAACTTTATTACCATCTGGCCCAGGAGCAAAATGCCGAGGCACGACGACGTGTATTAGAGGCACCAAACTGACCG
>CAXMNC010000098.1:0-13284 GCA_964194625.1 Acidiferrobacterales bacterium | reverse complement strand
TGGCCACCGCCGCAGCCCAGGTAATATGGCGACGATCGTCTGCAGATAAACGCCCGTAGGCGACATAGCTACGATAGACAGGGAAGCAAGCTGCCATCTCTATAAGGGCATCGCGCAACCCGTTGAGGGTAAAGTCACAAGTATCGCGGCTTGCAGATGCAATGCGTGTCAGGCGGTTGGAGAGCACATTTAGCTCGCTCGCTAAGGCTTTGTGCATGATAAGCTTCTTGGCCTCGTAAGCAAGCATATCGAAGTCGACTTCCGTGTTCGTGAAATCATGGTAGATACGAGTCATTCGACGCTCAGCGGTGCTATCCACAAAAAGGTTATTCACCAAGTTGGCGAAACGGTAGCCGGTATCTCCATGGATCGGCCAATCGTCTGGCAAGCGCTCGTGGTCGGCGAGGATTTTTTCGATCACTAGATAGAGCGGCAACCGCTCACCCGGCGCGAAGATCTTGCCACCGATGGCCTGTTGCAAGCGACGGAAGTATTGACCTGGATCGTAAAGCCCATCCGGATGGTCGATGCGTAGCCCCTCGACCTTGCCCTGGGCTACGAGATCGAGAACGAAGTGGTGTGTGGCCTTGAACACTGCGGGCTCCTCCATGCGCAGAGCTGCAAGATCATTGATGTCGAAAAAACGCCGATAGTTTATTTCATCGAGCGCGACACGCCAGTAAGCAAGACGGTAGCCTTGAAGTTGAATCAGTTCGTGAAGCAGGTCGAAGCTGGCCGCATCGCCGGGGCGACCGTTGAACTCCACCAGGTTATCTGCAATGTGGCGCGAGATGTCGACGCAGGCTTCACTCAGGGCAGTGAGATGGCGCTTATGTAAATCCTTATCGCGCTGACGCTCAGCTACACGTTCCGGAGACTTATCAGTACGCGCCGGCAGGCGCCCAAAGGCAGCGAGGAGGGTCTGTAGATCGACGTAGTCCTCGTGATTTTCCCCGAGAACGGCCGCAAGGCGCTCCATGTGAAGACCAACGATACTTGGATAGGTCGCGGGATCCACAGGTAACCGGTGTTCGTAGTAATATAGGCTAAATTCGCCGCGTGCTACGTCGTAATCCAGATGTAACGCACCGCCATTAAGCACCGTTCCGTAGTGGTCACCCAACAAGGGCAAGAGCACCTTACCCTTAAGGTCAGGGTTAAGCGACTCCCAATCGATGTCGAAGTAAGAGCCCCAGACTGAGGCCGGACCATTCTCTAGCACGTCCAGCCACCATACGTTATCAGCACCCATGACGCCCATATGATTGGGAACCACGTCGAGGATCTGACCTAACCCATGTGACTTTAGCGTAGCTACAAAATCCTCATATTCCTGTTGTGTGCCAATTTCCGGGTTGAGGAAGCCATGGGCAACGGTGTCATATCCGTGGCTGCTACCAGGCCTAGCTTTGAGATAGGATGAGGCGTAGCAGTGACTCACTCCTAATTCAGCAAGATAAGGCGTTAGCGCAGCAGCCTGCGTGAATGTAAACGCACTGTTGAACTGGAGCCGGTAGGTTGCACGCGGTATTACGGCTTGGCGGGATGGCAATAGTTCCTCATCTTTAGGAGCTACCCCGCTACCGCGCTCACGGAACAACACTTCTCTAACAGCAGTAAAGCGACCATCATCCCACCAGTCCTCTAGATCCAAGGGCAATCGCCGCCGCCAGTTGGGATGCTGGTCATCTTGGCTACCTGGGAGGTTGGTCTGCTCGAGGACACCAAGAATGTCCTCGGGCTGCACCAACATGACCTGCGCCTTAGTCCTCGCTAGATAAGCATGGATTGCGATCACAAAGGGCGCCGTAATGTCGGGCACGGAAACCGGATCTATGCTTGCGCTCTTCGGTAACAAGGCCTCGCGCTCCAAGGCTATAAGAAAGCGTGCACGATCTTGAACACGCTCAACGACCAGACGGGCATGCTCCTCCTCCGAGGGAAAAAGTTGCAGAGCAGCACGGGCGTCGAGGTCACTTCCCTTCCAGAAGCCACACAAAGTTGGCAGATCGTGGGTGCTCACGGCCACCAGAGCTTGGTGTGGATAATCGATCGGTGATTTGAAGCCACCTTCTTTCGTGCGCTCAAACAGGAAAGGTCGATAGGTAAGCACGCCGGCTGCTGCGAGGCGGGGTCGGAAGTTCTCTGGTACCGTACCTAAGTCCTCACCAATCACAAGACAGCGGTTCCGCTGGCTCTCAAGTGCGACAATGCCAAGCATGTCTTCCATGGGATAAGAAACGTAAGTACCTTGCGTTGGGGTCAAACCTGCAGGCACCCAAAAAACGCGAGCGAGCGCCATAACGTGATCAATGCGCAATGCGCCACAGTGGCGCATGTTTGCACGCAGCACGTCGATGAAGGGCATATAGGCCACCTCCCTCAGACGATGCGGCACAAATGGTGGCAGTCCCCAATCCTGCCCGAGAAGATTTACCTCGTCGGGCGGCGCCCCAGTATAGGCGCTAGAAGCCAGAACGTCTTGCCAGACCCAGGACTCTGAGCCGCCCGGACTCGCACCCACTGCCAAATCCTGATAAAGACCCACTCCCAGACCACGGCGCCAGGATTGCTGACCAACGACAGCAAGCTGTTCGTCGATCAACCATTGCATCCAGACAAAAAACTCCACGGTAACTGCGTGTTCGGCTGCGAATTCTGCCACCGCTTGCGACTCGGGCTTGTGATATTGCTCCGGCCAAACCGGCCAGCCCCAGACAGCGGGGTCTTCGCGTCTGAAATGATCCTGCAAGGCTTCGAAGCGCGCATGATATTCAAGGGCCTCACCACCTTCATCGCGGAAGAATCGAAATGCGCGCGCCCTATCGGTGTCATTCACAAGATGGTGATCACGAAAGTGACGGTAAAGCAACGACAATACCGAGTGCTTGGCTGCAGATACCTCTTTGTAGTTGACCTTTTCGCTTGCGCGCAGCCGTCGCAACCGAGTCTGAAAACGATCAGAGGCAACAAGATTGCGCGCGGCTTCACATTCTACAAATTCTGGCATAGCCTCCACATCGAGGTAAAGGGTGTTAATAAAGCAGTGGCTCGATGGGCTGTAGGGGCTGACCCGCCCAGGATCGTCTGGAAATAAGGCATGCAGTGGATTAACTCCAACCACACCACCACCAGCATCAGCGGTTAGATCTACCAGAGCACGCAAATCACTGAAGTCGCCAATCCCCCAGTTACGTCGTGAACGTAGTCCATAGAGCTGCAAAGTTGGCCCCCACACTCGGTTTTCTCCTCTCACAGCTTCGGGTTGGTAGCAATTTTCCGGCGCAATGATGAGGGTCATAGCCCCATGCAGCTCGGTTTCGCGTCCTTGCTGCTCAATTTCTAAGCGATAGTAGCCGGGTGTTGAAAGCAGTGGTATGCCGAGCTCAACACGTAGAAAATATACCCCGCCCAGATACTGTTCATCTAGCTTTGGTAGCTCGTTGGGTAAAAACTCTCCCATCATCGCCGTACCTTTCTCCGGTGTTAGAATCCAGCGATGTTGGATCCCTGTAGACGCCACCGGCAGGGAGAGTGATATGGCAGGCACCTCGCCGGTTCGTAACACCTTTACAGGCGGCAGTAACCGGCGCCATTCGCGTTCCTCTATTTCACGTAGCGAATCATCGGGGCTGACCTCTGAAGAGAATTGCATGGCAGCAAGTATCGCCCGTCGGACGCAGTCTGAGGTAGCGTGACGCTTGCCCCAGATGTCCTGATACTCTGATGCGATGCCGCAGCGAGCTGCAAGTTTCGCTAGCGCTTCAGATGTACCTTGGGTGGAAGAACGACTCATTGGTGACTTTCGAGTAATAGATGCCATGCCGCCGACCACTGCGGCATCCTTCCTGTGTCTAGCATGGCAGCACTGAGGTTGGCTGTAGCAAAGATCAAGGTTCCGTCAACGGGGTCTACCTTGATATCTTCTTCACCAAAATTTGCGACGAGTGACAACGAGCAGTGGCTGTCCAAGCGCCAGCGTATAGAAAGAGCGCGCGCTGATAAGAGCACCAGTTGGGATGTCCCGCTGTTCATACCGGCAAGATGCGGAACGATCCACTGCCGGCGCAACATTAACAGTTGTCGATACAATTTTAGGGTAGAGCAATGATGTGCGTGCTCAAGGGCACTCCAGTCAAGCACGCAGTTGGTAAAGGTAGTAATGGCATTGGGATCAGGGATGAGCTCCCGCTCGGCAGCATCAGCAAAGCGATCGAATTTTGAAAACTCACGCCGGCGGCCTTCGGTCACGGCACGGGCAAGCTTTGAACTAAAATCGCAGAAGAACAGGAAAGGCTGCGCCGCAGCAAATTCCTCGCCCATGAACAGCAAGGGCGGCTGCGGTGCAAGCAACAATATAGCCGTAAGAACCTCCAGCTTTGCAGGAGAGATTATATGGCACAGACGCTCACCGAAGGCACGATTACCAACCTGATCGTGGGTTTGCAGGAAACTAACGAAGGCGGTAGGCGGAAGGTGTCCGCTCGGTTCCCCACGCCGTACGCCGTCTCGAAAGTGTGAAGGTTCTCCCTGGAAGACAAAGCCTTCGGCTAAGCTGCGGCCTAGAAGGCGTGCCGGCTCGGTGGCGTAGTCGTTGTAACAACCCTCTGTCTCGCCGCTAGCGAGAACATGCAGAGTGTGGTGGAAGTCGTCGTTCCACTGTGCTGTTGCATAGCGCTTCTGGCCGGCAGCGTCGCGACTAAGATAGTGGGCCTGATTCCGATCATTTTCCAGCACCAGATGCACGTTGCGCTCCCGTCCCGGACCATGCCTGATGGCTTCGGCAAGTTCCTCGACGATATCCAGCGAACTATCGTCGCTGATGGTGTGGATAGCATCCAAGCGTAGACCATCAAGATGGTATTCTTCCATCCAGTAGAGGGCGTTGTGGATGAAGAAGTCGCGCACCGTGCGGCTGCCTTTACCGTCAAAGTTGATGGCCGCACCCCATGGAGTAACGTGACTGGAGTTGAAGAAGACTGGAGCATAGGTATGTAGATAGTTGCCCTCTGGGCCAAAGTGATTGTAAACCACGTCGAGCAACACCATTAGTCCTCGGTCGTGGGCGGCATCGATGAAACGCTTGAAATCATCCGGGCGACCGTAGACAGCATCAGGCGCGAAAAGTAACACGCCATCATAACCCCAGTTGCATCGACCAGGGAAATCGGCCACAGGCATGATCTCGAGAGCGGTCACTCCCAGATCGACTAGATAATTGAGCCGCTCCATCACGCCGCCGAAGTTGCCTGTCGGTGTGAAGCTACCAACGTGCAACTCGTAGATCACTGCTTCCTCCCAGGGTCGGCCACGCCAATCGTCATCTGACCAGTCGAAGGCGGTTGGATCGATTACCTCGGAGGGACCATGCACATCTTCAGGGTTAAATCGCGAAGCAGGATCTGGTACGATCAATCCGTCAGGCAACTGAAAGTGATAACGACTACCATTGCGTGCTGCGGGCACCTTTAGCTCAAACCAACCTGCACCCACGGCTGTCATGGGCATTCCCTGTGCCCCGTCAAGTTGAAGCTTGACCGCTGTGATAGCTGGTGCCCAAAAGCGAAAGTTAACACCGCCACCCTCGATCATCTCGGTGCCGAATGGCATGACGTGGCGGCGCTTCACGCTTAGCTCCGCTGAACCAAGAGAGCAAGTGAGCGGCCTTCGATGGTATAAATATCGCCGCCCTGAAAATAGCCATCTACCTCTAGGCCGCCGGCTAAACTAGTGTCAAGGATGCTATGCCACTGGCAACCTTCGCCTAACTCGGGCAGGTGAAAGTGAATGCCCTCGTGATGGCTGTTAAAGAGCACGAGAAAGTTATCGTCGAGGATGGGGTTGCCGCGCCGATCTCGTTCTTCCATCACTTCGCCGCCCAGATACATACCCAGGCAGCGCGCAAAGTCGTGAGCCCATTCCTCATCATTCATTTCGGAACCGTCTGGCTTGAGCCATAAAATATCCTTGATACCCGAACCGCGAATCGCACGGCCCTGTAAGAAGTTGTTACGGCGGAACACAGGGTGTGCACGCCGCAAACCAATGAGGCGTTGTACAAAAACGAGAAACTCACTATCGGTGCTGGAAAGATCCCAGTTCACCCAACTAATTTCATTATCCTGACAGTAGGCATTGTTATTACCCTTTTGGGTGCGCCCCATCTCGTCACCAGCCACCAGCATGGGTACGCCTTGGGAGAAGAATAAGGTCGCCAGCAGATTACGTTTCTGGCGGGCGCGCAGAGTGTTGATATCTGCATCCTCGGTCGGCCCCTCGGCGCCGCAGTTCCAGGAGTTGTTGTTGTCACTGCCATCACCATTGTTCTCACCATTAGCCTCGTTATGCTTGTCGTTGTAGCTCACTAAGTCGTGCAGGGTAAAACCATCGTGGGCGGTAATGTAGTTCACGCTTGCGAAGGGCTTGCGGCCACTGTGATCATATAAATCGCTGGATCCGGTGAGGCGGCGCGCAAAATCACCGATCAGGCCACCATCGCCCTTCCAGTAGGCGCGCAGGGTGTCACGATAGCGGTCGTTCCACTCCCCCCAACCAACCGGAAAGTTTCCCACTTGGTAGCCACCTTCACCTAGATCCCAAGGTTCGGCGATGAGCTTGACCTGAGAAAGGACCGGGTCCTGAAGCAGGATATCGAAGAAGGCGCCGAGGCGGTTTACTTCATGCAGTTCGCGCGCCAGGGCCGAGGCCAGATCGAAACGAAAACCATCGACGTGCATCTCCAACACCCAATAGCGTAATGAGTCCATGATAAGCTGGAGTACACGTGGATGCTGTAGATTGAGGGTATTACCACAGCCGGTATAGTCCATGTAGTAACGCGGATTATCCCCAAGCAGCCGATAGTAAGTGGAGTTATCGATACCGCGAAAGGAAAGCGTCGGCCCGAGCTCGTTGCCCTCAGCGGTGTGATTGTAAACCACGTCGAGAATGACCTCAATGCCATGAGTGTGAAAGATCTTGACCATAGTTTTGAACTCGTTCACCTCACCGCTTGAACTGTAACGATTGTCTGGAACGAAGAAGCCGATGGAGTTGTATCCCCAGTAGTTACGTAAGCCACGCATGATGAGATCACGTTCATCGATAAAGGTGTGTACTGGCATTAGTTCCACCGAGGTGATCCCCAAGCGCTTGAGATGGTCGATGACCGGCACGGTTGCTAAGCCAGCGTAAGTGCCGCGAAGGGATGGCTGAATGTCTGGATGGTTCTTGGTGAAACCTCGTACATGCAACTCATATATCACCATGTCGGACCAAGGAACGCATGGTAGCTTGTCGTTATCCCAAGTGAAGGCTGGATCAATGACCCGGCACTTAAGCATGTCGGAAGCGTTATCACGGTGATCGAAAGACAGATCCTCTTTGCGATGATCGATGCGGTATCCGAAGTGGGTATCATTCAAGCGCAACTGGCCGACGATATCTTTGGCGTATGGCTCAATCAGCAACTTTTTGGGGTTGAAGCGATGGCCACTCTCCGGGTCTTCTGGACCGTACACCCTGTATCCATAGAGTAGACCAGGACGGGCCTCAGGCAGGTAACAATGCCAAATCAGCTCCGTCTGCTCGCTCAGCTCGATGCGCTGCACCTCACGCTCTCCGCTCGGATCAAACAGGCAGAGCTCGACACGCTCCGCGTTCTCGGAAAAAAGAGAAAAGTTAACGCCCTCGCCATCCCAAGTGGCTCCACGAGGGAAAGGTTCCCCAGGCCAGACAGAGCTAATAGGTAGGTTCATTCTTGTCTTCCTATATTCGGTAACGCCCTTTCTCCGGCCTGTCTACCCCCCTAGGCAGTACCACTACGCCACCCTTGCTCACATGATAGCGAGCACGGTCCTCTACCGCATCAAAGCCAATGCGACTATGTGAATTGATTTCGTTGTGGCGATCGACGATGACTCGCTTGAGTTGCGAACCACGACGGATGGTAGTGTAGTCCATGATGACGCAATCCTCGAGTTCGACATTCTCTTCCAAGACTACCTCGCGACGCAGGATGGTATTACGGATGCGAGCACACGTCACTAGTGAACCGGCACCGATGACACTGTCCTGGATGTCACCAGAGAGGATACGTGGTGAAGGTCCCTGGTAATTACTGGAATTAATAAACCACTGCGGATTAAAGAGATCAAACTTAGGCTCACCACCCAGTACGTCGTGATGAGCGGCATAAAAAGTATCAATGTCGCCAACGTCGCGCCAGTAGGATTGCTCCTCGTAGCTAGAGATCCCCGGAACACGGTTGTTGGCAAAATTATATGCATAAACCCGGTGGCTGTGGACAAGACGCGGCAGGATATGGCGGCCGAAATCGCTCTCACCACGTTCTTTTGCTTCATGTAACGCCGTCAGCAGTACATCTGTTTCGAACAGGTAGTTGCCCATGGAGCCGTATGACTGATTCGGGTCGGAAGGCATTGGCGGTGGATTCTCCGGCTTTTCCAGAAATCCTCGGATACGGCCATCTCCGTCAGTGTCGATGACACCAAAGCTGGTAGCTTTATTCAGCGGCACAGGAATCGCCGCTACCGAAACATGAGCCGAGTGCTGCCGATGGAAATCAATCATCTGCCGCACATCCATACGGTAGATATGATCGGCGCCAAACACCGCAACCATATCGGGGGCATGTTGTTTTATTAGGTTGATGTTCTGAAACACAGCATCAGACGTACCCTGGAACCACCCATCCCCCTCGCGCATCTGCGGAGGAACAAGGGTGATGAATTGGCCTGTGTAACCATTAGCATATCCCCATGCCTTATCTACATGCTCGATCAATGACTGGGATTTATACTGTATCAACAGGTAGATGCTGTATATCTCCGAATTTACCAGGTTGCTAAGGACAAAATCGATGATGCGGTATCGGCTACCGAAGGGAACCGCTGGCTTCGATCGTTCTGCCGTAAGAGGATCTAATCGGGAACCTTGGCCACCGGCCAGAACCATAGCGAGTACTTTCATGAGTTATCTCCTGTGAGGACTTCTGTACCTCCTTGCTGATGGAATGTTCTAAGTAAACTGAAGAGCGGGATGGCCAGCCAGTCAGGCCGGCTGTCCATTTCATAGCGAAGCTCGTAGAGGGCTTTGTCGATGATGAAAAACTCAATCAGCCGCTCCGCCGCGCCGGGTTCAGTCGGCCAAACCCCACAGCCCTGAATGTTGTCGTGATAGCTTTTAAGAAATGCCTCACTAACCTTTTTCTCCCAGGTATACACCAAGGGACCTAAATGGTGACGGTCTACTGGACGTTCAGTGGTAGCACGATCGGCGGCCACAGACGAGGCATAGCTAAAAGAGCGAAGCATGCTGGCGACGTCTCGAAGCGGTGAATGCTTCTGCCGCCGCTCTTCCAGGGGACGGGCTGTCTCGCCTTCGAAGTCCGTAATCACAAAATCGTTCTCCACTAGCAGTACTTGGCTGAGGTGGTAATCTCCATGATATCGCATCTTGGCGGCGGAAATACCCACCAAAACTTCTGGGGAAATACGCTCTAGCAGCGATGATCGTAGTTGCAGCAAGCGTTCGACTGCCGCTTGCAACATGGAGGGCAGATTATCGCGGTGATCTTCCAGTTTATCGAGCGTAACAACAGCCTCTATATGTAGCCGCTCCGACCACGCAGTGAGATCTTCCGGCGTAATTGGTTCGGGTTCAAATGCGACATCGCCAGTGGATTTGCTGAAAGCTCGGTGAAGTTCAGCGGTGCGGCGGCCGAGCACGCCCATCAGGGTAAGGAAGTAGTCGTGTGGGTCACTTTGAAACTCTGCAGAATTGGGTGACGGCTCGGCCAATTGCTGAGCCAGGTAGCGTTCAAGATAATCCACGGCAAAGTTCCAGGCCGTACCCTGGTTCTCTACATAGGCCTGCAGCAACGCAAGCGTTAGTGTCTGGCCACTCGCACTGTGGAATTCTATTGCGCCAGCGACGGGCACGATGTGTTGGAGGGGAGACTGCTCGGTGAGGAAGCGCCCCACTTCAACCTCCGGGTTGGCCCCAATCTGGAGGCGACGGTAGCCCTTGAGAAAGAGGCGGTTGCCAAAATAGATCGCCGTGTTACTTTGTTCCAGCGCTGGGTAACGTACCGGCTCCTTGATGCCGTCGGCTAGTTTGCCGAACGCCGGACAGGAGCGAAACTCGACCCGCCCCTTACCAAACGGGAGATCGATGTTTTGGCCAATACCCTGGACCAGCGCGCGGCAGAAACGATCGTCGCCGATGGCCTCGAATAGGACTCCGGTATGCTCCTTCTGCCGTATCCTTGCTAACGTCCAGGGTGCTAGTTCCTGGAGTTTTTCCTCACCACCCTCTTCCTCCCAACAGATGGACAGAGGCAATAAGTAGAGCTGGGGTGATAGGTCAGCAAAATGCACTTCGATAATGGTAAATAACCAACTGCCTTGAGCCATATTCCACTCGTCCTGTTCCAATAACTCTATACGAAGAATGCGATGGCCCTTGGCGGCGAACCAGCGCTTGGTAGCAAGATAAGGCGCCAGCACCTTGTGCTGGAATTGTTCCTGGGTGGTAGCGGCGATAGCGCCACGAACGTTGTTAGCTCTGGCCCGACCCTTGGAGAGGGTAAGCCAGCCCTCAGTGAGCACCAGCACAGGCAGCGCCGGTCGTGCCAAGCGATCTTCGTGCCAGTAGGGAACTTCAGCATCAGTAGCAAGACGAAAACCGTAGGTACCATAACCCTTGAGGGTAAGTAGATAAGGCAGGGCACCGATTGGAGGAAAGGCGGCGTGCCCGAGCAGCTCGACCGGAACCCGATCAATGAAAGCGGAAAGGTCGAGTTCCACCGGCTGGGAAGTACGCGAGAGATTCACCACACATAACAGCGTCTCGTTCTCCCACTCGAGCACGTAGGCAAGAATCTTGCGGTTACCAGGTTCAAGGAATTTGATGCGGCCCCGGCCAAAGGCCTTATAGTTCTTGCGTACGGCGATGACACGCTTAATCCAGTGCAGCAGAGACGAGGGATTACGCGCCTGCGCCTCAACATTGAGCGCCTCATAGCCGTAGATGGGATCCATATTGGGTGGCAGGTAAAGTCGCTGCGGGTCGACCTTGGAAAACCCGGCGTTGCGATCCGGGCTCCACTGCATGGGAGTACGCACGCTGTCCCGGTCGCCGAGATAGATGTTGTCGCCCATGCCGATCTCGTCGCCGTAATAAATAATGGGGGAACCTGGAAGGGTCATTAGAAGAAAATTCACCAGCTCGATCTTGTCGCGATTGTTTTCCATGAGTGGTGCTAGACGGCGTCGAATGCCGATGTTGACGCGCATGCGCGGGTCGATGGCGTACATCTCATACATATAGTCACGCTCACTCTTGGTAACCATTTCCAGGGTTAATTCGTCGTGATTGCGCAGAAAGATAGCCCACTGACAATTATCGGGAATGTCCGGTGTCTGCTGCAATATCTCGACTATAGGATGGCGTTCCTCCTGGGCCACAGCCATAAAGATGCGAGGCATGAGTGGAAAGTGGTAGGCCATGTGGCATTCGTCGCCATCACCAAAGTACTCGCGCACATCCTCAGGCCACTGGTTGGCCTCGGCGAGCAGTACTCGATTCTTGTAGCTGGCGTCGATGGCCGCACGCATCTGCTTGATGACCGCATGGGTTATTTCCAGGTTTTCGTTGTCAGTACCTTCTTGCACACACAGATAAGGAATTGCATCTAGGCGTAAGCCGTCAACACCGAGATCGAGCCAAAAACGAATAATGTGGATGACTGCTTTCACCACCTCCGGATTATTGTGGTTAAGGTCAGGCTGGTGGGAGAAAAAACGGTGCCAGTAGTAGGCGCCGGCTACTTCGTCCCAGGTCCAGTTGGATTTTTCCGAGTCGGTAAAGATAACCCGCGTCTCGGGAAACTTATCATCGGTGTCTGACCAAACGTAGAAATCCCGTTTCTTTGAACCAGGTGGCGCGCGGCGCGCGGCCTGGAACCAAGGATGCTGGTCGGAGGTGTGATTAATGACCAACTCGGTGATGATCTTCATTCCACGCTTGTGGGACTCACGAATGAAATTACGAATGTCCGCACGAGTGCCGTACTCTGGTTGCACGTTGCGATAATCGGAGATGTCATATCCTTCGTCCTTGAACGGCGAGGGATAGAATGGCAGCAGCCACAGGGTGTTGACGCCGAGATCCTGAAGGTAGTCCAGCTTCGCTGTCAATCCTTTGAAGTCACCTATGCCATCGTCATTACTGTCGAAGAACGCCTTAACGTGTACTTCATAGATGATGGCATCCTTGTACCAAAGCGGATCACCCGCCCAGTCAGGGTCGAGTGGGGGAAAGGAAGCACTGTAGTTCTCACTGTGGTTCTTATTGTTAGCCTTGTCCATCACGCTTTCAACTCAGGGGAAGTAATCGAAGTTGCTTTCGCTTCGCAGGTGGTGCGCAAACTGAGGATTTGCATCGGTGATGCCCGCGGATAAAGTCGAACAAAATTACGCCTTCCCTGCCATTCAAATTTGGCACCAGAAAGCAGGTCGTGCGCCTCATAGGGTAAACCGGGTGGTACACCAAAATCGGCAAGAGGCAGCTCAATCCAGCCGGACTGAACGTTATGTGGTTCAAGGTTAGCTACCATGACCAGGGCATTGCCACCAGCCGACTTACTGTAGCAGAGCATGAAAGGGTTGTCGACCATGTGAAAGCGTAGGCTCCAGTCTGACTGTAAGGCAGGATTGTCCTGACGGATGCGGTTGAGGCAGGCAATATAGTCACGCAGACTATCAGGCCGGTCGAGATCCCAGCGTCGCAGTTGATACTTCTCCGAATCCAGCGGTTCCTCGCTACCTGGCTCGCACGCTTCGTGTTCCATCAGCTCAAATGATGGGCCGTAGATACCATAGTTGGCACCTAAAGTCGCCGCTAGAGCCACCCGTAAAAGGAAAGCCGGTCGGCCTCCATATTGCAGGGACTCTGGAAGAATATCCGGGGTATTGGGCCATAGGTTAGGACGAAAATACTCGCGAGAATCGTGGTGAGCAAGCTCGGTAAAGTAGTCTGTCAGCTCTTGCTTGGTATTGCGCCACGTAAAATAGGTATAGGATTGAGTGAAACCCAGTTTTGCCAGACGGTGCATGACCTTTGGACGAGTGAAGGCCTCTGCGAGAAATATAACGTCTGGGTGCTCCGACTTGACACCCCCGATCAACCACTCCCAGAAGGGAAAGGGTTTGGTGTGTGGATTATCCACTCGAAAAATGTGCACTCCTTCTCCGATCCAGT
>CAXMNC010000097.1:0-19275 GCA_964194625.1 Acidiferrobacterales bacterium | reverse complement strand
GCCGGTTGCGACTTCACGCTGCCTTTATGCCTTCGCGGTTTCGATAATGCGTGGGCCACTCAAGGCCGCCCCGATTGCATTGGCCATGCCAGTTCTCCTTATGAATACTCGTAGTCAGTGGCGATGAGCGCCAAACAATCGCCGACTTGAACTAACCCTGGTACGTGTCGGTGCACCACCATGCCAGTGCGTCCGGCCTTGTAGAGGCTGGGCGCCCTCTCCGGGGTTTCATAGAAATGAATCTGACCGATCGGTGTTCCTTCTTCTATTTCCGCCCCGAGATCAACTAAAACCTCGTAAAGTCCGCTTTCACTTGCGATTACGAAACAATCGTCATCTGGCGTATGCATCAAACGTGTTGCTGATAGACCACGCGCCTGCGGCGTTATTACCGCTTCATCAATCAACCCGAAATGACACAGTATGTTTCGGATTCCGGTGTCGGCAATGCCCATAGTATGGGTAGTCACGGTACCGCCACCACCGAGCTCGGTTGAAATAAATACCTTACCCATGTCTTCAACCGCGCTGTCGAGCATGCCTTCGCTGTCGAGCTCCCGTAGCACCAAACCAAGTGGTGCGCCAAACGCGAGTAGCGCTGCCATCGTACGATCCATCAACGCCTTATCTTCAAGCCGATGCATGACCGCGCAGGGAACTAAACTCATGGTCTTACCACCAGCATGGATATCTACGACAATGTCCGCGTGCGCGAGTATTGCACTGTAAACGTAATCGGCGATCATCTGTGTCACCGTACCTTCTCGGACGCCCGGAAAGACACGGTTCATATTGAGACCATCTATCGGCGACAGCCGCGTGCCGGCACGCACCGCCGGCAAATTGAGGGCCGGCATTATGATCACCCGTCCCGTTATGTTTGACGCCTCTAGCGATCGAGCTAACTTGAGTAGCGCTATCGGCCCTTCGTATTCGTCACCATGGTTGCCGCCGGTGAAAAAGACAGTAGGCCCTTCTCCGTTTTTCACTACTACAATCGGTACACGCACCGACCCCCAAGCAGAATCGTTTCGCGAATGTGGAACGTTTAAGTAACTGAACTGCTTACCGTCGACGGTAAAGTCAACATCAGTCGTTACACGTGATGGTTTGTTTGCCTTAGACGCCATATTACTCTTGTCGTTTTCTCTAGCTTGCGATGCTAGAGCATTATACCCTCCTCCTATCCCCCTCCCGTAAAGGGAGGGGGAATTCTTGAACACGACTAAGACTGAACGGCATGCGTAGCTCTGCTTTGCCGCCGTTCGTTGCGTTTGAAGGAAAATCATACCCTCCCCATTTATTGGGGAGGGCTAGGGAGGGGCTCTTCCCCTATCCCCTCGCCCCTCCTTGATGGGGAGGGGTAAGACGGGCATGATCTCTATATACGTAGCATCGTTGCTCGCGGTGAATTTAACTCGCGTCCTTAACGTTTAGGAAACTGAGGCGATGAACAAGCAAAGCGAACGCTTTACGATTCCAGCTCGCGGTGGCAAGGCGGTTCGCATCAACAAGGGGCAATCCCTCAAGATCATTAACACCCACGGCAGTCAAGTTGTCGATACTTGGGCGTTCGATGCCGAGGATCTCACAGAATACATGTCCATGGAGCACCTGCGAGCCTATCTAGAGCGCATATTCCCGCACGCCGGCGATCCCATGGTCACTAATCGGCGACGCCCAATTTTGACCTTTGTAGAAGACACATCGCCCGGCGTGCACGACACTCTCATGGCCGCTTGCGATGACTATCGCGATAAGTTGCTTAATTGCACGGAATACCACGACAACTGTACCGACAACCTCTTTGCCAGCATGGACGAGCTCGGGCTGCGGCCACCCGAGTGCCCGAGCCCACTGAATCTGTGGATGAACATCCCTGTCGGCGAGGATGGTGTCACACAATGGGGTACACCGGTATCCAAGCCGGGTGACTACGTCGTTTTCCGGGCAGAGATGGGGTGTATCGTCGCCATGTCCGCCTGCCCGCAAGACATCCTTCCTATCAACGGCGAAGCGCGCAAACCCACCGAGGCCCACTATCAGATTCTTGGTTGATCCTGGCGAATACCTTCCCTAGCCTGACCCTCTATGACAACCAGCATCGTAGATTTCAAAAGCCAGCAGCCCGTTGCCTGGTAGCAAGGCATGCTAATTAGTCCGCACTACCCACAGCACGTGCCCGGGGGATGTTGCAGAATAAACCTATAACGTATAGGGAATAGCTCGCGGCGATGGCATGCATGTTTGTTGCCTTACCCCATGGACAGTAAGTCTATTGCAACCGCTTGCTTTTCGGCCTAAAATCATTCGCCTCAATATCGGCCGGTCCTAATAAATACAAAAGTCTCAGGTACCGGGGACGTCGTAACCATCTAGGAGTGTCGGCGAAAAATGGCCAGGCAAAACGAGGCTTGCGTAAGGTTTGTCAAGGTTCAGAAGAGCTACGATGGCGAGTCCTTAGTCGTCAAGAACCTGAATCTTGAAGTGATTCGCGGCGAATTCCTTACCATGTTAGGGCCCTCAGGCTCGGGCAAAACAACTTGTTTGATGATGGTGGCCGGATTCGAATCGGCCACCCACGGCGAAATTTACTTAAACGAACGTCCGATTAACAGCGTGCCACCGCATAAACGCGGCATCGGCATGGTGTTTCAGAACTACGCCCTGTTCCCCCACATGACGGTGACGGAAAACCTGGCGTTTCCGCTCGAAGTGCGCAAGATGAGCAAGTCAGAAATCGACAAGCGCATCAAACGCGCATTGGATATGGTGGAGCTGGGCGCGTTCGGCAGCCGGCTGCCGGCCCAGCTGTCGGGTGGTCAACAACAGCGCGTGGCGGTAGCGCGGGCCCTGGTGTTCGACCCTGAGGTGGTGTTGATGGATGAGCCACTGGGTGCGCTGGACAAGAACCTGCGCGAGCAGATGCAGTACGAAATCAAACACATTCACAAAAACCTCGGTGTCACGGTCATCTACGTCACCCACGACCAGAGTGAAGCACTAACGATGTCGAACCGTATTGCGGTGTTCGACGACGGAATAATTCAACAGCTGGCGCCGCCGCAAGTGTTGTATGAACAGCCGGAGAACGCGTTCGTGGCCAAGTTTATCGGTGAGAACAACGTGCTGCTGGGCAAAGTGACTGAGGTTAATGGAGAAAGTTGCCGCGTAGAGGTCAACGGCGCCCCAGTGGAAGCGAAAACAGTGAATATTGCTGGCGTCGGTAAGCCAAGCACGCTGTCCTTGCGCCCCGAGCGCGTGACCTTAAACCCGGCGGAAAACCAGTTTCAGAATGTCTTCGAAGGCCGGGTGAAAGAATTGATCTATGTGGGTGACCACATACGTACGCGCATAAGCGTATGTGGGCAGGATGAGTTTGTTGTTAAAGTTCCTAATTCGGCCGCTCACGCACAGCTTCGCGAAGGCGAAACCGTGAAGGTCGGTTGGAAAACGGAGGACTGTCGGGCATTGGATGCATAGCGACATATCCTTCTCGGCTCTAGAGTTTGGGGCCGTTTGTCGCAAACAAGGCGGGAGGCCTTATCATTAGACTTAAAGTTGATGCTGGTGAACCCAGCGAGGATGGTAGCATGAAATCTAAATTTATTAGCGTAATAACAGCCGGCCTCACCGCCGGTGGGCTACTCGCCGCGAGTGCGGCCCAGGCCGTCGAATTAACGGTGATCTCCTGGGGTGGCGCCTATACGGCGAGCCAACAAAAGGCGTATCACGAACCTTATATGATGAAAAATCCGAGCGTCAAGATTCTCAACGACGACTCGGCGTCGGAAGGTTTGGCCAAACTACGCGCCCAGGTTGAAGCAGGTAACGTCACTTGGGATCTCGTCGATATGGTAGCGGCGGATGCGATGACGGCATGTGACGAGGGCATTGCGTTAGAAATCGATCATGACAAATTGTTGGCGGCTGCGCCCGACGGAACGCCGGCCAGCAAGGACTTCGGCGACATGATTGTGTCCCCGTGCTTCATTCCCCAGATCGTGTATTCGACCACCTTTGGCTATCGCACAGATAAGCTCAAGACTGCCCCAACCAGCATCGCCGATGTCTTTGATCTGAAGAAGTTCCCCGGCAAGCGCTCGCTGGAGAAAAAGCCCATCGGTAATCTGGAGTGGGCGCTGCTCGCAGATGGCGTACCCATAGACAAGGTCTATGATGTTTTGAGCACCGAGAAGGGTCTGGAGCGCGCCTTCAAGAAGCTCGATACCATCAAGAGCGAAGTGGTGTGGTGGACAAAAGGTGCCGTGCCGACCCAGCTGCTGGCGGACGGTGAAGTGGTGATGGCCTCAGCCTACAACGGTCGCCTGTTCTCCCTGATAGAAGAGGAGAAACAACCCGTAGGGATGATGTGGGATTGGCAGGTGTTCGATCTGGACGGTTGGGTCATACCCAAGGGCGGTAAGAATCAGGCCGAGGTCGAAAAATTCCTGAAGTTCGCCACCGACACGCAGCGACTGGCGGATCAGGCCAAGTTCATCTCCTATGGTCCGGCGCGCCAATCCTCAGCCCCGATGGTGGGCAAGCACGCCACCCTCGGTATCGACATGAGCCCACATATGCCGACGGACCCCGGCAATGCTAAGCATACCCTGCTATTCAACTATGAATGGTGGGCAGATCACCGAGCGGAGCTCGACGAGCGCTTTCAAGCTTGGTTGGTACAGTAGCCTGACTTATGGAAACAAGGAACGGGCGCGTAGCGCCCGTTCCTTGTTGCTATCACCGCTCTACGACACATGGTTGACACCACTGCGAACGAAGTACTGACGACCGCCGACGGTACGCCGCTTAAGGTCAGCCTGCGGCGCGCTTTGCGCCGTGAAAAGATTAGAAGTTTGCTGCTGATTGCGCCGCTTTTCTTTTTCATCTTAATTACTTTCTTGTTCCCAATTGCCGATATGCTTTACCGCGGCATCGACAATGAAATCATGCCCCGAATTTTACCGCGCACGTTGGAGGTCATAGAGAGTTGGGACCCGAGCGACGAAGGCCTTCCCGATGAGGCTGTGTTTGCGGCAATGGCGCAAGACGTCAAGCAAGGAGCAAAAGAAAAGACCATCGGCAAAATCGGCCGGAGATTGAATTACGAAATGCCGGGCATGTCCAGTCTGTTCCGCAAATCGCAGCGCAGGATGAAACGAATCAAAGAGCCGCCGTACAAGGAAGCGATGATAAAAATGGATAAGAAATGGGGCGACTTGAAAACCTGGCGGCTGATAAAACGCGAGGCCGGCAAGTATACGTGGTCGTACTATCTGGCTGGCCTTGATTTGCGCTTCAATGAAGAGTCGGAAATTGTTGCACAACCCGAAAACCGACGAGTCTATGTCAAGCTTTTCGGGCGTACGTTGTGGCTGAGTACTGTGATTACGTTATTCTGCTTGGTTCTGGCTTATCCTATCGCCTTTCTATTAGCAACCATACCGCTACGTATCAGTAATTTGCTCATGATACTGGTGTTGCTGCCGTTTTGGACGTCGTTGTTAGTGCGCACAACATCATGGATCGCGTTGTTACAGCAACAGGGTGTTATCAACGACTTACTGGTGTGGTTGAACCTGCTGGCCGACGAAAGCCGACTGCGGATGATACACAATCAGATTGGCACTATGGTGGCTATGACTCATATCCTCTTACCGTTCATGGTGTTGCCGCTCTATAGTGTTATGAAAACGATCCCCCCCAGTTATATGCGTGCGGCAAGATCATTAGGTGCAAATCCATTCACCGCGTTCGTAAGGGTGTATATGCCCAACACCATTCCCGGTATCGGGGCAGGCGGCATCTTGGTATTCATTATTTCGATCGGCTACTACATTACGCCAGCGCTCGTAGGTGGTACCGACGGGACCTTTATTAGTAATTTTATTGCTTATCACATATCGACTTCGCTCAACTGGGGGCTCGCTGCTGCGCTGGGCGTGTACCTACTAGCGTTAATACTGGCACTTTACGTGCTCTACGATAAAGTGGTCGGTATCGATAACATGAAATTCGGGTAGATCGATGGCGCTACCTCCCTATGCAACGCTCGGCGAACGTATTTGGCATTACGCGTTTTATGTAATTTGCGGGCTTATTTTTTTCTTTTTGATCTTTCCGATCTTGGTGATCATCCCGCTATCATTTAACACGGTGCCATTCTTCACGTTTACCGAGAAAATGCTCTCCTTGGATCCGGAGGGGTACTCCTTACGATGGTATAAGGATTTTTTTACTAGTCTAAACTGGCAGGGTGCGGTGAGGAACAGTTTTATCATTGCAGTTTTTTCCACGCTGATTGCAACTTTCCTCGGAACCTTAGCTGCGCTAGGTTTGAGTCGCGCGCACGCGCCCTATCGCACGGCAATTATGGGACTGCTTATTTCGCCAATGGTCGTGCCATTGATTATCTCGGCCGCGGGTATGTTTTTCTTTTATTCACGGCTTGGCTTACAAGGCACGCTCCCTGGAGTAATTCTAGCCCATGCGGCGCTCTCGGCCCCGTTCGTCGTGATCACGGTTACCGCCACCTTGGTCGGATTCGATCAAAGCCTTATCCGGGCGGCCGCAAACCTTGGGGCCTCTCCGACTCGTACCTTTTTAAAGGTCATCATGCCCCTTATTCTGCCCGGCGTCATCTCCGGTGCTTTGTTTGCGTTCGTCACGTCTTTTGACGAAGTGGTGGTCGTACTGTTTGTCGGTAGCTTTAAGCAGCGCACGATTCCATGGCAGATGTTCTCCGGCATCCGGGAACATATCAGTCCGACGATTCTCGCCGTAGCCACGCTGCTCGTTTGTGTGGCTATCCTACTCTTAACCTCGGTCGAACTACTGCGGCGACGCAACGAAAGAATGCGTGGACTGAGACCGAGCTAGAATTACACACACCGGGTTGGCCCTCATACGAGCTGCCTCGGAGTGTCGTCCATAAAACGCACCTGCCAGCTAAGTTCACGATTCTCGCTGACTGCAACACTTTGACGACTTTCACAAGTATTGCCCCGCTGGCGCGCCGCTCAACAAGCGCGTATCGTTGGAAGCGATGTATTCGAAACGCATACCAGACTACGTTCGCGATCACTGGAGGGGAAATTACTCGCTGGCGTTTTCATTTTGGTTTAACTTCGCGTTGCTCAATGTTGCCATACATTATTTAGAGTTACTGATAACACTGCCTTTCTCCGCATCCCCTCGCACTCATTTATACGTCACGGTAATTTATTTTGTTTGTTTCCGTTTCGTCGTCTATCCATGGCAAGCGATTGGTGTATTGCGTACCTGTGAGCGGGCGTTAACCGAATATCGTAACTTCGTTTGGATCCGCAGCGCCCAGGCAATCGTAGTATTGGGAATCGTTGTCATATTTGTTGAAGGCTTATCACTAATACGTGTTGGTGCTTCACTTTTTACCGTAGTTGAAAGTTCCGTGGACGAAAAAAGTTACTTACTCACACTAGAAGACAACGACAGAACTATCCGCTTGAGCGGCTCCATAGATTTCGGAATCACCCGCGAGCTTGCGGGATTGCTGGAGCATCACGCCGACGTCGAGAGAATCATTTTGGATAGTAAGGGTGGACCAGTCTCCGAAGGACGCGGCCTCGCCGTTCTTATCGGAGAAAAGGAGCTACATACATACTCACTGAAGGGTTGCAGTTCTGCATGCACTATCGCCTTTATCGGTGGAAAGAAGCGACTATTGGGGCCAGAAGCAAAATTGGGCTTTCATCGATACCGGCTCGATTCAAAAAATGTATATCCATTCCTGGATTTAGATAACGAATTTAAAAAAGATCTTGCTTTCTATGCGAGTCAGTCCATCGATACTGCGTTTCTAGATAAAATGTACGAAATACGACACAGCGATATGTGGTTCCCTAGCCACGAAGAGCTGCTGCAAGCGGGAGTTATTCATGGTGTCGTGATCCCCGATAAACTAGCACCTCCGGCGCTATCACCCACTGTGCCTCAAGACGCTTATCGATAAAAATTCACTGCACGCTGCTTCCGCATACCCCCAACTGCCTGCCCTACTACCGCTGTCAACACAATCGCTCCTCCGATGAGCGTAAACACGCTGGGTACTTCATAAACGAAAAGCCAGACCCAAATCGGTGCCAGCACTGTTTCGGTAAGCGATAACAACGCCACCTCCGCCGCCGGTACTAGCCGTGTTCCCATGGTAATTAGAATGAATCCGGCGCCAAACTGGACGGAACCCAGCAATATACACAAGATCAAGTCCTGCCTAGAGATCCAAAAGGTGTCGACCATAAATACACAAATGATTCCAGCCACGACACCGCCTAAGCAAGTAGCTGGCACCATGTCTATCGCTTTTGACTGCCGGATTACGACTAACATGCCGACAAAAGACGCGACCACACCCAGCGCCAGAACATTGCCAAGCCAACGGCCCGTGACAAAACCATCGACGAACATGAGACCAATGCCGGCCAGCGCCGCTGCCATGAAGAACCAAGTTACCGCTCCCACGCGCTCGCCCAGCAACAGCCATGCCGCCGCGGCCGTGAAAAACGGTGCGGCACTGATAATAAACACGACATTGGCTACGGTGGTCAAGAGAATCGCAAACAAGTAACAGATCGAGCCTAATCCTAGAAATATGGCTACCAATAAACCGTTCACTCCAGTCCTTTTGAATGGCTGAACGACTCGACCACGATAGCGGATGGCGAGGAATATCAGGAGCGTTACGACAAAGGAGGTGGCCCGATAGAAAATGATTTGCCAACCGTCCGCTGTCTCGATGTGCCGCACGAGTAGCCCGCCGGTGCTTAGGCAGACCCCGGCACATAGGACCATCAACACCCCACGTGGATACGTGCTGTCCCTAGCGGTTGATTGAGTAGTTGTCATTGGTAATCCTGTGTCAGAGTACGTTTGGTACAGGCGAGCAGAGCGATATGCGGCCCGATACTGCCCTCCCCAGACGCTACCGTAGATCAAAAGGGGCGGACGCCCCTTTCTAGTTCGCTCTGTTTCGAATCGCAGTCAATGTACGATTTGGTGTAATCGCCTCCGCATCTACCATGAGTTCCAGTAGTGCAGGCCTTTTAGCGTTCACTGCACGTTCAAATGCGGCAGGAAACTCACCCGTTTTTTCAACTCGCTCGCCGTAGGCACCATACGCTTTTGCCAACGCGACAAAATCAGGGTTACGCAAATCGGTAGCGATCACTCGGCCCGGATAGTCACGCTCCTGATGCATGCGGATAGTTCCATACATACCATTGTTGACGACGACAATGATAATGTTCAGTTCATACTGTACAGCCGTTGCGAGCTCCTGCCCTGTCATGAGAAAACAGCCATCGCCCGCAAAACATACTACTGGCCGATCCGGATAAAGCGACTTCGCTGCGATCGCCGCCGGCGTACCATAGCCCATGGAACCTGCGGTGGGTGCAAGTTGCGAACCAAAGGTTCGATACTGAAAAAAGCGATGAACCCACGCCGTATAGTTCCCCGCCCCATTTGTTACGGTTGACTCGGCCGGCAGACGGCCGCTCAACCAGGCAAGTACCTCATCCAATTGCACATCACCCGACCCATTGATGACAGAAATGTGTCTAAGATAGTCATTTCGGGCCGCTTTTACTGACCCTTTCCACTCAGGTGAGTCTATGGGTGCAAGCGCACGGGCGGCGACGGCGACGGCTGGCATACTGGCATTGATCGCCAAGGTGGGCTGATAAACTCTGCCTAGTTCTTCGACGCCGGGGTACACATGTATCAATTTCTGCTTTGGTGTAGGTATGTCGATTAACGTGTAACCACTCGTCGTCATCTCCCCCAACCGCGCGCCCACCACTAGCAGCAGGTCAGCTTGCTTTACGCGCTCTGTCAGTGCTGGATTAGTTGCAAGGCCTAGATCACCAATGTAGTTGCCATGGGTGTTATCAAACAAATACTGATAACGGAACGCGGCGATCACGGGCAAGTGATTCGCCTCAGCGAATAGCTTGATGTCGGTGCATGCCTCTGGCGTCCAACTACTACCCCCTAAAATCAGGAGTGGTCGTTTCGATTCGGCCAATTCTTTACGAACTGCTGCCATTTCACCCGCGCCTGGATGTATGTGCACGCGCCGATAGGGTTCGGCATCGCTAACTTCGACGACTTCGGTCAACATATCCTCGGGGAGTGCCAGTACAACAGGCCCCGGCCGTCCGGATGTGGCTGTATAAAAGGCACGACTGATATATTCAGGAATACGCGCCGGATCTTCGATCTGTGCTACCCATTTGGCCATCTGACCATACATACGCCGGTAATCGATCTCCTGGAATGCCTCGCGATCTGTCATACGACGTGCGACCTGACCTACTAACAGTAAGAGTGGGGTCGAATCTTGAAACGCAATATGAACGCCCGCACTTGCGTTGGTGGCACCAGGACCGCGCGTGACCAGACATACACCCGGCTTTCCCGTCAACTTTCCATATGCATCGGCCATCATTGCAGCGCCACCTTCCTGACGACAAGTGATTAGACCGATTTCGGGCACGTCGTAGAGCGCATCCAGCAAGGCAAGATAGCTCTCGCCGGGCACACAGAAGGCGCGTTCGACACCGTGTATGCGTAATTGTTCAGCGAGAACTTGGCCGCCGCTTCGTTTACGGAGTTTCGTCGACACGCATCCTGTCCCAATGGTAGAAGTTTTTGTTCTTCACAGTTCGCCAAGTCGTGCTGCAGTGATTTCAACCGGGCACTAATGACGAGCGATAGTATAAACCAATACGGGCGACAATTATTAGCGCCGGGACCGGCCGAGCCTGGCGAGATCTCTATCCATTTCATCGCGAACCATACTATGGGTGAGATACGCAGCTACTGGCGACGCGCGCGATGGTACTGGCACGTAGTGTGTTTGCTCCTCAACGGGGGTGGCATCGCTTTTGGTCATACGGTAGATCGCGAATACGCCGATGCCGGCATGTATCGAACCCAACCACCAAAAGAAACCATTTGATCCTATGACGGACATGAACACGGCCGCGAGCGTAGGACCGAAGATGGCACCTGCGCCTCCAACAAAAACAAGCGTGGCACTGGCGGCCACCATTTGCGAAGGCTCCAAATGATCGTTGGTATAGGCGAGACACAGTGAATACAGTGGCAACGACATACCACCAAATAGACACATCAACACAAGCAACGCCAAAGTAGACTGGCCGGAGACAGGAATCGCAGCAAACGCGACGATCGCGGCCACAAAGGTAACAATCGTAATGATTCGTCGACGGTCAACGCGATCGGATATATTACCGATGGGCCACTGTAGTAAGACTCCCCCAAGAAATGGGGCCGCCATAAAGTAGGAGATCTCCCCTACCGAAAGCCCTACATTGCGCGCATAGACCGCACCCATACCAAACGCGGCGCCGTGAGCCATGCCAGTGCCGAAGGCCCCGAACACCCCCAGTGGCGAGATTTCATAAAGTCGCTTTACCCCAACGTGGGACGGCGCGGCGAAGTCCGGTGCCGCAAATGCAGTCAACGCAATCGGTACCAATGCTGCCGATACCAGCACAGAGACGAGGATAAACAGTTCGAATCCCGCCGGATCAGCCACATTGAGCAAGAGCTGGCCACTCCCCATACCGCCCAACATGATGACCATATATACGGACAACAGTTGACCACGCGTCTCATTGGTGGCGCGGTCATTGAGCCAACTCTCTGCCACGACGTATAGCCCAGCGTAGGAGAAGCCTGTCACTATGCGCATGGCCGTCCACGCCGCCGGTGTAATAAAGATCGCGTGCAGGAGTACAGCCGCCGATGCCATAGACGCCAGTGCCGTAAACACACGGATATGCCCTACCCGTTTCACGAGCTTGGGCGTCAAGCTTGACCCAAGCAAGAAGCCAACATAGTAACCAGACATGACAAACCCGGTGGTTGCGGTGGCAAAGCCTTCCACGGTTGCGCGCAAACCTAGTAACGAGCCTTGCAGCCCATTGCCGAGCATGATCATTGCAATGCCGAGAAAGAGTGCCCAGGAGGCTACGATTGTTGTGCGCATGGATTGAATAACACCTTACATCGAGAACGCCGCCGCGATTCTGCACTACTACCTATACGCCGGCAAAGGCTTTTTGCCCTAACTTGCACCCTAGGTTCTAGCAGGTCACGGCCGGCAAGCCACCCATTCTAGACGGGCATGGGCAATCCGCACTACTGATCGGCCCTAGTGCTATCAATATGGTAAGCGTCGACATCTGCGCCACTGACGATGACCACGTCACCATAGTCTTAAATGGATGTCACTCGCCGCTGTTCGCTATCGCACTACCAGTGGTACGCGTCACAACACCCAGGTGCTTTCACCTACATTGGCAACAGAAAGGGCAGCGCTATGATTTTGTGGTCGATGCAGAGAAACGGTCACTCTTTTACGGTGACCTCGATGCACTGTTAGATGGTGTTGTTTGTGATCTGTCGGTAACGTGTGTCCGGGGCAACGGTAATGACCTTGCCGTTGCTTTGAGTGATAAGCGTGGATCGCCCACGATCGATGCTGCTGAATTTGCGAGTCGTGCGCAAGCGTCAGTGCTTTACGGAATTGAGGTAGGTGACGCTGTCTGGAACGAGATGGTCAAGCGATCACGGCAAATTCTGGTCGCCGCTACGCCCGAGTCACGCGCGCGCGGGGCCGGCGCCAGCGGCAGTGATAACGATTAGCGGCTAAGGAAGTGGTCGACCAGGCGTTTACGAGGACCACGCAAATAGAGCATAAAGATCGTACCCAAAATGCCAACACCGGCACCTATAACGCCCTTGAGGGTACCACTTATCTTAGAAACACCGATACGTTTGTTACAACTGGCCGGCACCTCTCTCACATCCATCCCCAACTGAATCGCTTTAACCTGCATTTCAACCGTCCAACCATAAGTCTTGCTAGACATCTGCAAGTCACATAGCGAGTCCCAGGTGATAGCACGAAATGGCCCAAGATCCGTGGTCGGGTGCTTCCATAGGCAGCGTATAAGCCAGGCCGCCAAGCCATTGCCGAAACGTTGAGAAAAGGTCATCGCACCGACCTCTACCTTGCCAAGCGCGCGCGACCCAACAACAACATCGGCACCATTAGTGATCGCGGCGAGCAATGTCTTCGCTTCTTCGATGCGTACGGACCGGTCGGCATCGACAAAGAGTACAATGCCCACGGGATATAGCGCCTTTATACCAGCCAAGCACGCATGGCCGTATCCACGTTGCGCCTCGTACACCACCCGCGCACCTGCCGCTTGCGCCACTGTCGCAGTCCCATCATCTGATCCATTGTCGCAGACGACAATGTCATCGATCAGTAAATGCCCACCATCGTCACGTAGCGCCCTAAGCCCGCGCGCGACCTGCCCCACCGCTAGCTCTTCGTTGCAAGCAGGAATAACAACCCCAATCCTATGTGATTTGTACACGGGCCTGACCGACCGACACCGATCGCATATTCGATTGACCTAAAGTCTTTGCCGCGTCCACGTCGGGCCGGCTACGTCGGCGCATCCTAAGCCACTCGGCAGTCAATAACGCCATAATGGGCACGTACTCCAGCCACACGATTCCATAGTCGAACAACGCAACTTGATCACGGGCGTCGAAGTAGAATCTCAAATAATACAAAGGTAACGCCGCCGTTAGCGCCAGCAATGCGAAACTTGGACACAATGCCAGGAATGGTGCCAACCAGACATAGTACCAAGGGAATTGAGTAGGACTGAGTAAAAATAAGGCCGCGATTACCAGGGTTACTCGTCGGCAGAGATCTTCAGCATCTCGAGTCTCATTACGATTGAGCCACAGGGTAAAACCCAACAGCGCGCAAGCAACAAGTATCCTCGCGGCTATGCCGCTATCAACATTGCTGATCGCAAGGACGCTTAGGACACCACTCACGCCATAAGCGACTAAGCGAAACAAGAAGTCGTTGGTTTCCCACACTCGTGCGTAGGCAACAAAACCAGAGGATTCATCCCATGCTATCGAATAGAGTGGGCTAAACAGGATCGCCACGATAGCACTGAACAACAACCCGATACCGACGAGCCGACGTAGGTTGCTAGCGTTGGCCCGTAGTACGAATGGCATGAGTAGAATTGGCCAGATTTTTACACCAACCGCGATAGCCAGGGATGCGGCGGCCCGACGATGCCAACCTGCCATGATTGCCAACACCGCGGCCAAAACAAACGGTAGCAACAGCACATCCATGTGCACGGAGTTAAACAGCTCCTTGATCACCAGGGGGTTCCACCAGTACACCGCTGCCCACAAGGGTGAGCGCTTGAGTCGACGCAACAACAGCACTAGTAGACCAACCGTGATGATATCGAACAGCAACAGAACGCCACGCCATGCCGTTAGACTCCAAGGTTCGATCCAATGGGCAAGCGCAAACCCAAGCTGGGCCACGGGTGGATAGACAGTGCGCAATTGCCTGTAGTTGATACGCTCAAAGATGGGTCCAGCGTCGAGCGCCAATTGTTTGCCGGTCTCGCTACTAGACTCTGCTACCTCTGCCGGGGCGAGGTCATAGGGATTTTGGTAATGACTGACAATAGCGCCATCCCACAGGTAACGATAAAAGTCGTCTTCCAATATGGGCGTCGAGCCGAAAAACATCAATCGTAATAGCAGACCAACCCCCAGCATGCCGAGAACGACGGCACGCGTTGCCGCTAGCCTCGGGATAACCCAGAACAGGCTCAAGAAAACCAGGCCGGCGCCCACTTGAACTATCACCAGCATGAGGATCGGGCTGTGTACGAGCGCACCCTCATAGAAGAACTGTTCGGAGAGGCGGTGTAGAAAAAAATGCTGAGCCAGGAGCGCCAAGCCGACAATGCTGGCCGCGGCGCCGTACCGACTCGCCAAGTTATATTTCATCAATGTAGTGTTGTCTTGTGGGCTAGTGATCACAATGGTTCCATGCCATCGGGACTGCCACGTCGCTTGCGTACGCTTTCCGCCGATGTCGCGATGTCATTGAGCGTCCAGTCGTAACGATCGTCGGCGATTCGCATGACACTGGATAGCGAATCCGAAAGTTTAGGGCTGGCGTACCGGCGCAGGTGCTCGATCACCTCTTTGTCGCTGTTCCCGAAATCCTCGTGGAACCAGACGTATATGCTGGCCACGACGAGCCGGCCCCGGTCTACGCGGGCACCTCGTGGGTGATTTATAAATTCACCCGCCGCTTTTTCCAACAGAACATCTTTGGTGGCGCCTCTAAACGGAACGGGTTGCAGATTGGGACAACCGATAGAGGCACAGTTCACAGCATAGTGAACCCGCGGATCTTTCCAGATCGGCCGTAATATGCGGTGCTCAATATCATTCAGTGTGAGTTGTTCACCTTCGACAGTAATCAATCTCTTGTCCCATGGACCCGCTGAGAAAAACCCCGACCTGATATCGCGAATGCTATCCACCGGATACGCATCCAGTATTACTTTGATCGTAAGCGCATTGTACAGATTGACCCAATAGGAAAACTGTTCATCGCGGCTAAAACGGCTGATCGGAGTTTCTGCAAGTTGTCCTATGTAACTGTCTAGCTTTCTTCTATCTGCATCTTCTACCTTCGCATACGCGATGCGGTTCACGCCGCTAGCGTGGGGACGTACGTACTTTTTTAGAAATTGCCCCCAGGCGCTGTGATCAAGTTTCGACGTCGCGGCCGGGTCATGAGCAGTCCATTTCTCCCAGAGCTTCGCCTTAGGTGCCCCGATGCCGTGCGCTGCGATAGCGTCAACGGTTATCAGAGCCTGGGCCAATAAATACAATAATATGACCCCCCGAATGTAGATTTTTGTCATCCTGTCCTCCTTGCTCTATCGTTTCGGTTGCGGGATGGTGTAACATAATAGACAATTTATTACACCATCGGTTTCGTGCATTCGCCTGTGAGCAAACTAGGCCTGAAAGTACGCCGACCCCACCGGCGGTAACCGAGAAAACACCTCCTGACCGATTCAAGATCTCCAGTGTCACCCCAAATCGGCGCAAGGTCGTCTATGACGATAAGCAACAGCTAAAGATAACTACTAAACCAGGTAACGTGCTCATCTTCAATAACCAAAGGGTCATGCATGGCCGTACCACCTTCGACGCAACAGCCGCTGAACGACACATGCGTAGCTGTCACGTCGAGCTCGATGAGTTCTACAGCAGCCCGTGTGTGCTTTATCGCCGTTTCGGTCGGGAGGAAGCTAATATGAACTTTCCCAGCGGCGTCGCCGTCTGATTTCCACCTAACGCTACTGCGAGAGTAAGGTATCATGGAGTTCAGTCACTTCCTTTCTAGCTACTATCCTGATACCAGTTACCCACCGGCCAAGCTGTATGCAGATATGCTTGAACAAGCCAAGCTCGCCGAAGAACTCGGATTTGTTGGAGTTACTATCCCCGAGCATCATTTCATCAATATCCTCATGAATCCTGCGCCGCTCGTTATGGCCGTGAAAGTAGCGAGTGTTACCAGCCATATCCCTATCGTCACTGCGGTGCTTGTGTTGCCGTTTCTGGACATGAAGCGCCTGGCCGGTGAAATTGCGCTCGCCGATATTCTGACCGATGGTCGTTTGCAGCTAGGTATGGGCCGTGGCGCATTTGCCTACGAATTCACCCGTTTCGGCATCCCGCCTGAGGAAAGTCGAGAGAAATTCGATGAATCACTCGCGGTATTAGAGGCATTGCTAAGCGACAAAGAAGTGTCTTGGAATAGTAAGTATTACAAATTCGACTCATTAACAATCATGCCGCGCCCACTCCAACAACCCCACCCACCCATTTGGATTGCGGCCCTGGCACCGGCTGCGATTTATCATTGCGCACGCAAAGGATACAATGTTCAAACGACACCTTTGAAAGGATCGCAAGACCTGGTACGACAACAAGCAAAAGGATTTCTAAAAGGCGCCGAAGAGGCCGGCCCGGTAGGTCGGCAGCTACGACTTTCTATGTTGCGAGTCGGTTTCGTAGCCCGCGACCAGGCCGACGCCAAAGAAAAGCAACGACTTGCATACAACTACTATCAACGCTTTACAAACGTGTTCGAGACGCCGGGTGAAGTGCACAACGGTGCCATCAAGCCGATTCAATATGAGCAAACGCAAGAACAGCTAGCACAGAATCTGCTTGTAGGTACCGCAGGAGAAATCGTGGACAAACTACAACAGTACGCCGAACTTGGAATTCATGAAATCAATTTAAACATGAATATTGGCGCCACCCCGGTGGAAACGTTGGCCTCGATCGAGCGCTTCGCGACCGAGGTCATGCCGCACTTCACGAACACCTGCGAGACCGCTGTTAGTAACCGCTAGCGGCTAGTCAAAACCACGTGATTCACCTGCACAAAGACGTCGAACCATGGGTTCGAAGAATTCAAGCGTAAGGGTGTCGTAATCCGGATCAAAGGACAATTGATCCCAACGCTCACAGAAGTCCACACACGCTTGGTAGTGCGGATGGTCCCGAAATCGTTCGCGCCCGTCTCGATCCTTACCGATATGGTGGTAGTAGTAATAACCCTGGAACAGGCCATGATGGGCGACGATCCAATAGTTTTTCTCGCTAATGAACGGGCGCAATAGGGCAGCGGCTACCTGGCTGTGGTTATCGGGTGCCAGCATGTCGCCAATATCATGTAGCAAAGCGCACACTAAAGTCTCCTCATCCGCACCATCGCGATAGGCTCGCGTGGCCGTTTGCAACGAATGCTGATAGCGATTGATTTTTAGCCCATTCGTGGGGCCGTCCAGTCTCCTTAGGAAGGAGAGCAAATTGTCTGCCACCTGGGCACGATCTTCGCCCCTAAACTGCTCTAGGAACGAGTAGTCCTCACGTGTGCCCGCGCCCATGCTTGTAAAACTCACGGTTTCCATGATCGTTGTCCTCAACCACTCTGAAATGTGCGCCACAGAGTACCGATTACCGCCGGGACACGCAATCTCGGCTACGATGGAGCATCCGTTCGATGGCATAATCCGGCAACCGCGTATAGCTGGATAAGCGAGGGCTTGTGGCATTCGAAAAATCCGAATACCTCGCGCGTATTCGTAAAACCAAGAAAAGCATGGCCGATCAAGGAGTCGATGTGCTATTGGCCACCAATCCAGCCAACATGAACTACCTGACCGGTTACGATGGTTGGTCTTTCTACGTACATCAATTGGTCGTACTGGCGCTAGATTCCGACGAACCCGTCTGGATAGGACGCGGTATGGACGCCAACGCGGCCAAGGTCACAACCTTCCTCAATCACGACAACATCCTCGGATACCCAGACGACTATGTGCAGACGCCCGTCAAACATCCCATGGACTACGTTGCCGATTTTCTAAAGGAACAAGGTTGGGACAAGAAGGGCATCGGCATTGAAATGGACAGTTACTATTTTACGGCTGCGTGCTACGAATCTCTGAAACGTAACTTACCCAATGCCGATTTCAAGGACGCGACAACGCTAGTGAATTGGGTACGCGTTATCAAATCTGCACAAGAAATCGAATACATGCAGCAAGCCGCTCGCATTATTGAAAAAACGATGCAGGTTGCAGTGGATATGGTGCGCCCTGGTGTTCGTCAATGCGATGCCGCGGCTGCTGTATACCAAGCTAAGATCTCCGGCACTGAGGAATATGGGGGCGATTACACGGGCCTCTGTCCGATGTTACCCACGGGTGTTGGTACTTCGACGCCACACTTAACCTGGACCGACCAACCGTTCGTTAACGGTGAGGCAACCATCCTTGAGCTGGCAGGGGCGCGTCATCACTATCATTGCCCAATGGCACGTACCGTACATCTGGGCAAGCCACCGAAGAAACTTATCGATACAGCAGCAGTGGTGGTGGAAGGTCTGAACAATGCACTAGCAGCGGCCAAGCCAGGTGTTCAGTGCCAGGAGATCGAAGCAGTCTGGCGCGAAACCATTAAGAAACACGGCATCGTCAAAGAATCACGCATCGGATATTCAACCGGGCTTAACTACCCGCCAGACTGGGGTGAGCATACGCTGAGTCTACGTCCAGGCGACACAACGACGTTACAGCCAAATATGACAATACATATGATTCCCGGCGTCTGGATGGATGACTGGGGAATCGAAATCAGCGAATGTTTTCGCGTAACCGAATCCGGTTCGGAGACTCTCGCTAATTTTCCGCGCGAGCTGTTCGTCAAAGACTAATACGCAGATTCAAATTCCTGCCATCAACCCTTGCTCCTGAA
>CAXMNC010000096.1:0-8025 GCA_964194625.1 Acidiferrobacterales bacterium | reverse complement strand
TCCTTGGTCGGTCTGATATCGAATTGCATCGACCAATTCTAACTGGTCTTTGTATGCTTGACGTTGCCCATCGGGAACTTGTTTCGGATCCGCGTCTGACCACAATTGCGCACTGCGCATAGCTGAAATGATTTCCTCGCGGCAAATTCCTGACTGCGTGTTGAAGGGCTCGGCGAGGTATAGACTGCCGTTAAGTTTATCCCCAGGGTCAAAGGTAAGATTGTGCCCATCGATGAAGTCGTCTTGTTTGGGGGTGAGGTAGTCGGGCATGGTGGGATTCCTCTTTTGGCCTTGGCGGCACCTACTTGCTGACTATTGTTTGGTCGGTGAGGATGATAGCCTAGAAGGCCGACTCGTCTCTTCAGAAGCAAGAAAGGGGTCAGGCCCAACGCCACATACGACCTTCGGAAAACAAAACCGAGTCGCTAGGATTGTTCCCGACAATCCTGTGCATTTCCACTATCCCTAGCAGTCAAGCCTGAATAATTCACAAACGGTTCCTAACGGCTCACGACTTACGGTTAACGGTTCACGGATGTGGAATCAGTCTAATTTATTGCGTACCACGACCGCCCAACCCACCGTATTAACGCGTCGCGTTATTAACGTTGCCAAGATCGGTCCATACGAAGAACTCCAAAAGTGGTAGGAGGGGTAGAATGAGTTCCGCATCGATACGTCTATCCGAAAGAAAAATGGCAAGGAGACCGTTATGCCCTACAGGAGAATATATATGTACCAACGCGAGATCGTTCGATCCGGAGTCGGCTTTGGTACAGCGCTTGCGATCGCGATATCTTGGTCGGTAAATAAATCGGTTCTCTGGGCCGTTTTACATGGCATTTTTTCGTGGCTTTACGTGATTTACTACGCAATTACGCGGTAAAACGGCTGAGAGATTGTTCCGCTAGCCCCAGCGGACGTTACGCTGCGCCCAATCTCTTGGTTAGACTTCAGGTGTTTCGTCAGTTGAGGTGCGAGCAATACGACCAAGACGAGGATGATCACCATTGCTACCGCACCTTCGATATTTCCCGTGCCCATGATTGAAAGGAGAAAAACGTACAAAAGCGTCATTCCAGTGATGAAGACAAGATGCCCGGTGATTGTCTGAAACGGCATTACTGTGACCGAGACGATGAGCGCCAGCAGCATCACAGCAGCAGTGGACAAGATTGCGTAATTTCTATTCCTCCTCTTCTCCCGAGCCTCGTGGTACGCCAGATTCATTATCGTGTGCAGGATGTCGTCCCCCCTCATGATATCGAAGACGAGAGATACATCCTTCTCGAGCTCGCTTTTGCAGAAAGCTTTTGCATCTTCGACTGACAGGAACTGCTTGTCCAAAAAGACGCCTTCGCCTTGGTTTAGGATCCTGCCAAGAGACTGGCCATTCTCGAAACGCGTTTCGCAGCCTGTCCCTTTGCCCTCGCGAAAGACGCGTATCAATTCTTCTGCCATCTCATAATTGCTAGCTTCTAATAGTAGAAACTAGCACCTAGCGTTGTGTTCTCTTTATCATGATTGCGATATACCTCGAATGCAGTCACCTTCTCATAAGATAAGAAATAATACGCACCTTCTTTTTCTTTAATCTCGTACCACTTCTTGTCCTTTATCGTTCGCTTTAGCTTTTTAGGGTCTATTAATTCCTGGCCGTACTCCGTGACGAGATCCAATATCTTCGAGAAGAAGATATCCTCATTGTCATATTCTTCGGTTCTGGAAATATGGAGCTCGATGGTTATGCCAAAGTGGACACATCCCCCTCTCCTAAGTGTTATTTGGTGTCCATCCTTGGGGATTATTAACTTGTGTTCATCCTCGCTATATCGGCTGCCTGGGTACTTCTTTTGCAGCTCAACATATGCGTCTTTTTGCTCCTTTTGATCATAAATACATTCCTCATCGGCCAGCAAAGGAATAGAAACTAACAGCATAAATATGGTTAACCATATTTTCATATTAGCAGGGGGACGAAAGGCGCGACTATATGATGAAAGGTACAAGTCATCGCTCAGATCACTGCCTGTGTTTTTCCTTAAACACTTCGTACACAACTAACGAAAAATAGGGCGCCGAGCCGAAGTCGAGAACCAGAGGTATCCACAGATACGGCCAACGGTCGGATAGTTCGCCAAATGGCGCAACCCCTACAACCGCGACGCCAATCGCTCCAAATAACAGCGGGGCGAGTGACGGCCCGTCACTGATGTTCTTGACCCATTGTCGCCAGGCAACGCAACCGTTGAAGACTGCACCTGCTAGAAAGGCGAGTGAAAGCCCTAAGAAGACAATCCAATGGACTATGAAGACGATCCATTGCCTGATTGTTTCGTCCATCTTGTTTACCTATCTGCGAATTCCCCGGAATACCCGAATCAGGTCAGGGTCGCTCGGTACCATGTCTGGCGGCTGGTCGGGGAATTTGTCGTTGGGGCTGTCTTCCCCGACCATATGTGTAGCGGCCAATCGCCCCTTGTAGAAGTACAAGTATAGTAAATGAGGAAAAAGGGGGTCAGTGCTTTACTTTATAGCTCGCTGGGGTTAGTGGTATCTCGTGACCAGGCCCTTACGCCTGGTATTAACCGTGAGCTCTATCTTCCTGAACATCATACCTTCGTGGCCCGCGGTGACCTGACGCATAACCGTGAAGGGGTACACCGAAGTTCAATCGCCCAGTTAAAGCAATGCTGACAGCCAGGCGACGACACGCGCCGGCATGCTGTCACGGTTACCGTAGGTGATCTCCCACGACAGCAAGTCCGGCCGCGCTTTCACTTGTGCAATAAATCCGCCGCCCTTGCGAGCGATGGTCGCAACGACAGGCCTGCCCGTGTCCAACACCAGGCGCATCGCTTCGACAAAACGGACTGACAGGCATTCCATCTTGCCAATCTCATCGACCAGGTAAACAGCCTGTGGATCATCTGGACGCAGCGTCGCCGCAGCCAGACGATCTATGGTAGCCACGTCGACGCCATACTTACCCACCCGGTGTGTGTGCGGGAAGTCCGAGTGCGCAATCACGCCTTGCTCACTACCAAACCCGATCAGGCGAAAGCCCTTGCGCTCGCCATGTTCCCGCATCTCTTCCGTGTAGAAGCCGGTCAAGGATTGTCCTGCCAACGCGCCAGCGACGGCACGGATTATCGTCGTCTTGCCGACGCCCGGCACGCCAGTGAGGAGCAGTATGTGAGCATTGCGGACGGAATCTGGCATCGTAGCTACGACTAGTCTTTCTGTTGATCAACTATGCTCGAAAAAAAGAAAGGGGACGCAACCCTTTTTCGCAGTTAACGACTCACGGACGTGAGATCATTCTAATTTATTACGCCCCACGAGCCTAAGCCACCGTATTAACGCGTCGCGTTATTATTCTTGTTTTTAGGGCTTTGTAACGGACTTGTGGGTCTCTGACCCCTAGGTTGTTGCGCTCTTCCGCGGCGTTGCTGGTCATCTGTAAGGCATCTGTATGTTGTTAGTATGGTCAAGGCGACCATAATAAACTGAACCACAAGCAGGTCCTTGACAATCTATGTCGGATCTTTAGCTGCGCATGACCAAGAATATCCTTCTTATAATACTTTCGATAATTATCGTTTGCGTTGTCGGTGAAACTGCCGTCCGTTGGTTGCTGCCAAAATGGGCTCCGGATGCAGCGAGGGTTACAAAGTTTTGGCAATACGATCCTCGCTACGGTTGGGTGCATGTACCAAATGCGCGCGGCAAGTTTTCATCGTTTGGGTTTGATGCGACTGTCACGATCAACTGGAAGGGTTTTCGTGGTCCGCCGTTACCCTATGAGAGGATAAGAAATGTAAGCAGAATCGTCCTTCTCGGAGATTCGTTCGCTTGGGGATATGGCGTCAATTACTCTGACACATTTGCCGCCAGGCTCGAGCAGGACCTCTCCCACGTCGAAGTAGTCAATCTGGCTGTCAGCGGTTACAGCACGGATCAACAGCTCTTGCTCTACATCGACGAGGGACGAAGATATAAACCTGACCTTGTCTTAGTGCAAGTCGCTGCGAATGATATTACATATAATGCAGAGACGCTGGCCTATACGATCTACGGCAAACCCGCATTCACCGCGAAAGACGGTGGCCTTGTTGTTATAAATCAGCCGGTCGCAAAAACTCCTTGGATAAAGCAAGCAATGGTTAGGATTGCTTGGCGCTCGTACGTCTTAAACCAATTTTTCCGTTACCTACAAACATTCAGTCAGCCCGGTGGTCAGAATGTGTTGCTCCACGACGGCACACCAAACATTACGGCGCGTTTATTGTTGGCGTTAAGAGAGGAAACGGAAAAGGATGGTGCGGATTTACTGGTTGTCTTTGTTGAAGACGTGACTGACGGGCCGTTATTTGCGACGTTCCTGCAACAACGCAATGTGGAAAGTGTTTTGCTGGGTCAGTATCTTACCCACGACGACCGATCTCTTCATTTGCGTGACGGGCGACATTGGAACGCAGCCGGCCATGCGATTGTGGCACGCGTGCTTGCCAATAGATTGCGAAGCAGTGGGCGAATGGGGTCAGGTCTTGCAACGCCACATACGACCTTGGTAAAACAAAACCGAGTCGCTAGGATTGTTCCGGACAATCCCGTACATTTCCACCTTCCTTGGCGGTCAGAGCCTGAATAATTCACAAACGGTTCCTAACGACTCACGGCTGTGGGATCAGTCTAATTTATTACGAACCACGACCGCCTAACCCACCGTATTAACGCGTCGCGTTATTATTTTGCTTTTCGTGCGTTGTAACGAGCTTGTGGACACCCCTTTGTCTTAAAACCACTTCTATTGTGCTTTCGGTGAGATTTCAACGTCAGCGTATATCAGCAAAGAAGGCGCGGCCTGCGATAGGCAATCGGAGGCAGTGGCAGAACAGAATTAGCGCGCATCGCGCCACACTACGCCATATGCCCATCTGGGCGAACTTGCGCGAATCGGTAATGACGTACTGATCGAGCAGCACGGGCTTGGTTACGCGCTTGAGTTTTTCACAGAATCCGATGTCCTCCAGAATGGGTTGTTCTGGGAATCCGGCGAGCTGCTCGAATAAGGCCCGTCGCACAAACATCGCCTGATCGCCATAGATGATCCGCGTCATCCTGGTACGCAGATTGTCCATCCAGGAGATCAAACGCAACCGCCAATCGTCCCCGGAAAACCGGTGCCGAAAGCCCCCTGCTTGACACGTCATGTCGGCTTCCAGCGCCTTCATTCTGCGTAACGCGCCCTCGGGCAAGAGAGTGTCTGCGTGCAAAAAAAGCAGCCATTCCCCGCGGGCAACATGGGCGCCCGCGTTCATCTGCGAGGCGCGGCCCTTTGCTGCGGTTCGTAGACGGATACGTGATTCCGCACGTACGATCTCACAGGTGTGGTCGGTACTGCCACCGTCTACCACGATAACTTCATACTCGCCCGGTTGGCGTAGAAGGTGTTTGAGGGTCAACGGAAGCGCCTTCCCTTCGTTGTAAGTTGGGATAATGACTGAGATCATCGGTCGGTTGCTTTGTCCATGATCATAGGATCTAGCGGCTCACGACTTAAGGTCGACAGCTCACGGACGAGGGATCAGTCCATTTGTTACGAACTACGATTACCTAACCCACCGTAATAACACGACGCGTTAATCACACTATTGGCCGAAAAGACGAGCGGCGTTGCGATGCGCGATCTTTTCTGCGACATCGTTCGGAAGTTGGCGAAGCCACGCGCGGTGCTGCTCGATGAGGTCAACATACAATGGCCAGCGCCACGCCGTCCACGTGTCGGTGCCGATCATGAAGCGATCTGCGTGGCGTAAAAGTAGTGCCTGCCAGGCGGGATCGAGGTCACCGCTTGGCGCAATGTCCTCGGCTCTGTGCGACACCTCGGTCCAAAGCTGTGCATAGCGATCTAGCAGCTTGCCGACTACCGCAGGTGGAGCACTGAACCCGGCGTGCGCCCACAATATCTTGACTTTAGGGTTGATCGCGAATAGCGCGCTTACGGGTGCGGCGCCACTGTGCACATGAAGTAAGATATCACGCTCGACCGCGATCTCCACGACACGCCTTATCTGTGGCGTATCAACCTGGCTTGCGTCCGCCAAGTGAAATTCACCGATACCGCGGTAGACATTTCGCGCCATACGGTTCTCGATGTAGGCCAACACCTCGTCATCACGGTACCAGGCCATCATGTCGGCCTGGCTCCGATACGGGCGCAGCTCGGGAACGACTCGAACCGGATCCGCCTGGTACAACATGAGGGTACCGTCATCAGGCGTGCTCGATACGAGTGCACCGGTGACACCAGCTTGGTTCAGAAGTTCGAGGACAGCCTTCGGGCTCACTGAGGCCCAACTGTCGTCGCTGTAGTGTAGATGCGCATCAAAAATGGGCAGCGGCTCGCCGCCGCGTGCGTGGATGCTTGCAAAGAGCAGACTTAGGCTAACGATGGCAGCTGCACGTCGAAATCGCATAGTAGGTCGTCTACGGCCGTGGACACGCTGCTACAGCCAGTCCCTGTAATCGGCCGACAATCCTTATCCTAATCGTATCTGACCTCCAAGGATGGAGGAAATGCAGAAGATTGTCGGGCCGCTCCTGTTCGTCCTGAACTCACGGCATTAGTGTTTCCCTACACGTCAGAACAATCTTTGCCCGAATCCGCCGCGGTTAGACTAGCCGCGCCCGAGGTTGAGCATACGGCTCTGGACTCCCGCAGCGGCTGTGCTAGATTGAATCCTCCGTCAGCGACTCCAGAGGAGACTTAGCCATGGGCAATCGAACCGGTCTGCAGCCTCGTCAGTTCAGCGATGCGGAGTGGCAGGTTCGATGTGATCTCGCCGCTTGCTACCGTGCGTTCGTGAAATACGGGTGGACGGATCTCATCTACACCCACATCTCGGCACGCCATCCTGCGCGCGTGGACTGGTACCTCATCAACCCCTACGGACTATTGTTTGACGAGATCACCGCGTCGAACTTGATTGTCGTGGACCTCGAGGGTGAACAGATCGGCGGAGAATATCCGTACAACGCGGCAGGCCACGCTATTCATAGCGCCGTGCTAAGAGCGCGCACCGATGTCAACTGGGTCCTGCACACTCATACGCGAGCCGGTATGGCGGTCTCGTGCATGCGCTCCGGCCTAATCCCTGTGACTCAGCAGGCAATGTTTCTGCACGGTCAGGTCGCCTATCACCCTTGGGACGTGCAGACCGCAAGCCCCGAGGAGTGCCAACGACTTGTCGCCGATCTCGGCGATAAGAAGGCGATGATTCTGCAGAATCACGGCCTGCTCACTTGCGCGGCCACCATCGGTGAAGCGTTCACGAAGTTATATATCCTCGAGACCGCCTGCAAGGTACAGGTCGATCTCATGTGCAGCCAGGTGGAGCTGGTGATACCCGACGACGAGATCATCGAGCGCACCGCCGCACGTGGCGCCACGGCGCTGACCGGGGAGCGTGAGTGGGAAGCTATACGCCGCTCGATCGAGCGTACTGACCCCTCCTATCGCGATTAGCCCTAACCTGAAAAGAAAAAAAGAAGAAAAGGGGTCGCTAGGATTGTCCGGAACAATCCTAGCCTTTTCTCGCTGACTTCTCTTCCTTCTACCTCACACCCAAACAAGACGACTTCAACCAAGGGCAAAGATATACTGCAATTGAGTCGTTCAATTATCGTTAGCCTTAGCCAGGACGCTGACACGGCATCATCGCCAAAGGAGTAATGTCAATGAATGGTCAAACACCTTACTCGATTCATACAGATGTGAAGTTCAAGCCACTCGAGCTCATCGATGTGCAGAAGCTTCAGGCCGAAACGAAAGACCAGTGGTTCAACCAGACGCTATGCCAGGTCAATGATTGTGTTGTTCGGCTTGGCGTCCTGCAGGGTGAGTTCCATTGGCACAAGCATGACGATGAGGATGAATTCTTTTATGTCGTGGAAGGAAAGTTCGTAATCGATATCGAGGGCCGAACTGTCGAGCTCCGTCCGCAGCAGGGGTTTACTGTG
>CAXMNC010000095.1:0-3441 GCA_964194625.1 Acidiferrobacterales bacterium | reverse complement strand
CCAGGTCAGCGGCGTTCCGCACTGGCCGCAAAAGGCACGTCCTACACCAGGCGATGAATTGTAGATTTGACGCTGTCCCTTCGTGAATACAACTTGATGCTTTTTGAAGCATACAAACGTGACCACAGGGGCCCCGGTGTGCCGCCGACAGCTCTCACAATGGCAGTGACCAACCCAAACCGGTTCACCGTTTACCTCGTACCGCACAGCCCCGCACATGCAGCCGCCCGTTTTTGATTTAATGCTTTCTTCCATAAATGACCTCCTTTTGTTTCTATCATTGGTTCCCAACCAGAGCGTCGTTGGGCTAGCAGTCTAGTTCACTCTCTCTCCCGAATCAGTAAGTTACGGTTCACTATACCTCCTAGTGTGCCTCCGGCTGTGACGAAAGTGTGACTAGAGGTGTAATATGGTTACTCTTCGTGGCCGAGGGCCGCCTCATCTTCGCTGGCGAAACCGGAGCAACAAGCCATGACACCCATCAATTCCCGTACCGGTAGATATACGGCAATCCTGCCGTATATCTACCGCATTGACTATCGCTGAAACGAGCCATTCGTTAGATTAGAAAGGAATTTTTTTCGGAGACGTGCTCAGGTTGTGGAGATATACTGCAATTGAGACGTTCAATTGTCGTTATGCGGCGTGTGCTCGACACTAGAGGTTCCGGCGGCGCAGTCGGACCGGGTAAACCACCAAGCTTGTTGTCGGCGCATAGCGTCTGAATCTCCGTTATATTCGGCCAACTACAACATAACTGGGAGGTAGCAAAATGTTCAGGCGCATGTTACGGCAGCTTTTGTTAGTAACTGCAGTTTTACTGACGCTTGTGATCGCCGCTCCGGCTTCGGCAGTCGAGATGACGTTTTACGGTAATCAGCATTTCAAGTTCGTTTCCGATGAAGGCAAGGTCATCCTCATCAACCCATGGGTGAAGGGCAATAAGGACGCCCCCATGACCCTCGATTCTTACAAAAAGGGCGACGTGGATCTTATTCTTACCACGTCGGGGCACGGCGACGACCAAGGCAACGCGGTCGAGATCGCGGCCAAGACCGGGGCCAGAATCTTCACGGTCGCCGAGCTAGGTTTATGGATGATGAGCGAAATCGAAAAGTACGGCGGCTCCAAGAAGCAGATCTACATCGGGGCCATCAGCGGCCGCGACAAAGTAGGAAACGTTACGGTGCAACTTATTCAGGCCGCCCACGGCTCCGGCATCAGCACCGGGGATCCGGACCATCCGGCGCGCTACTATGGGGGGCCGGCGTCCGGGGCGGTGATTACCTTCGAGAGTGGCCTCAAGGTTTTGATGGCCGGCAGCACAGGGCTTTCCATGGAGTTGCAGCTTTTCGGCATGCGGTTTCAACCGCACGTGGCCTTGGTGCCGATCGCCGGACGGTTCATGATGGGTCCGGATGACGCGGCCTTTGCCACCAAACTGCTGATGACCGACAACCCCAATCTCAAGACGGTTGTTCCGCAGCACCACCGCATCAAGGGGCGCCCACCGTGGATGGGTACGCCGGCTGAGTTCGAGGCGGAGATCAAGAAACTTGGGCTTAACGTCAACGTGCTATCCCCGAAAGTTGGCAAGGCCTACACCCTTTCCAAGTAGGGGTCGAAGCGGGTTTATGGCATTGTCGCCCGGCGCGGACAATGCCGGGCGATTCCCCTATAGGGGAGGCCCTTTTGTGGGATTGGATCGGCATGTCCACTTTGGGTCATGAGCGGCGGTCTAGATGATGGATGGCAGTTTTCCACCGCCAACTCAAGTAACGCATCATCACTAAGATCGGGCCGTAGTTTTGCGGGCTTCTTGAGCGCCGATCTAGCTGTCCCTCACGACACAGACCTGATATTAGGTCTGCTTTCGACCCTTTGCTGTCGTTCGAGCCTGGTCATTCGAACGTCCGCTTTCAGATCGGAAAGTGGAAACATTGTCTAATCGGCTAGGTACCACTGTCATCCCGCAACACCTTGATCAGCGCGGCCACATCTTCCTCGCCATAACCCGCCGCGATGGCGCGCTTGAACATGCCCGAAATGAAATTAGGGAATTCACTGCTCATTTCGGCATCGCGGGCTTGGGTTTGTAGCCGCTGCACAACGCCCTCCCAGACCCTGATGGTTGTACCAGGGTATAAGCTCAAGAGTTCGTATGCACCCGCGTGAATGATCTCAGCTAATTCCCTCGCACGATCTCCTTGTGCGAACAATGAAGCAAAGAGATCCGCACCCACCCCTTCAGCCTCACAGAGGCGTGCGCCATGGGCAAAGCCAACGTACTTGCCGAGGCTATGTGAAAGCTCGGCTAAGTCGAGGACTGCCGCTGCGCCAATGTTCTCCCCAAGATGGCGAAGATCGCCTCCAAGACATTTTAGGAAAGCTTTACAGCGCTCAAATGCCGCTTCTGACCCCGCGATCAGGATTCGGCCATCCGCCGCGCCGATACCGTCGGGATAGGAATCTATGGCACCATCGAGATAGTCTGCACCGCAGTTTTTCAACCAGGCTTCGCTTTCGCGCGCCTCTTTAGGTGTCCCCGTACTGAGTTGGATCAAAGTTCGGCCGGAAAGATGAGGGATCACATCATCGGTCCCCAAAAGTTTGTTCGTCGCGTTGTAGTTATCGATGCAGACCATGATCACCGGGCTGGCTTGCAAGGCATTCACCACATTCTCTGCTCTCTTGGCACCAAGCGCTGCGAGCGGCTCCATCTTTTGGGGCGTGCGGTTCCAGACTGTAACGTCGTGTCCTGCCTTCAGGAGAGCCTGCGCAAGTGCAGCCCCCATCGCACCGAGACCTATCACTGAGATTTCACTCATAACAATCCCCTGAGTTTACGTAGCTATTGATAAGCCGAGATCGTCGATAATTAGACCCCAGATTCAGGTTCGTTTCACCCTGTGAAAACCCGTTCGAGCTGAGATGTCCATATCGAGGTGATGGCAAAAACACTCTTGTATTAAGGAGCGGTTCATGATGACGGCTAGTGGGTCAAATGTCCGTAAGCGGACCTTCCAGCAATCTCCGAAAAGGGAGTGCTTTTTTCAGGCATCGCTGGTCTGTCCGTCCGTCGTTGACCTACTCATACATTGTATATACATTCGCTCGACGTATGTAGAACTCGGTTTTCAAATAGACGGAGTCCACACTAGGAGGAACCACCATGAAAAAATACCTTCTGAGTATTTTCGCGAGCACTCTCTTCTTGGGAATAAGCGTTGCCCCCGTGTACGCGTTCCATTGTCCGGCCGACGTAAAGGCCATCGACAACGCCCTGCCGAAGGCGAAACTCAGCGCTCAAGAGAAGGCCGAGGTGAAAAAGCTGCGCGATAAGGGCGAGGCGCTACATAATGCCGGGACTCATAAGGAGTCGGTTGACAAGCTGGCCGAGGCGATGCGCATCATCCTCAACCATATGTAGACCATTTATTT
>CAXMNC010000094.1:0-6070 GCA_964194625.1 Acidiferrobacterales bacterium | reverse complement strand
CATTTGAACTTGAAGGTCCGTTGAGCAGTTTGTCGATTCCAACCTCATTACACGATTCACTGATGGCACGGCTCGACCGATTACAGCCGGTTAAAGAAGTCGCGCAAATGGCTGCTTGTATCGGCCGTGAATTTGTTCACTCAATACTAAGTGCGGTATCGCCATTGTCGGACAGCGAACTGCAGGCGGCACTGGTAAAGCTCATTGAAGCGGAGTTGGTATATCGGCGAGGTTTGGCAGCGGATGCCACATACCAGTTCAAACACGCGTTAGTGCGAGATGCAGCCTACGAGAGCTTGCTCAAGAGCAAACGACAACAAATCCACGCACACCTTCTAGAAGCACTCGAAGCAACGGAATCAGCCGCGCCCGAGTTGCTGGCGCAACATGCAACCGAAGCGGGAATGGGTGAGCAAGCGATCGAATACTGGCTACAGGCCGGAACCCACGCGGCGGAACGGTCTGCCCATCGCGAGGCAGTTGGACACTTCAACCGAGGGCTAGCGGTGCTAGGATCCCTGCCGGTTTCAACGCACAGAGATGAGCGAGAAGTACAGTTTCAAATAGGGCTCTGTAATTCACTCAACACCGCGATCGGCTGGGGTTCGGAAGAAACGGTGAAGGCCAACGCGCGGGCGCGCGAACTGTGCGAGTCACTGGGTAAGACCGATGCACTGCTCCACGTACTACGCCAGGAACGTATCATTCGGTGGATAAGAGCCGATTATCGCGCCGCCCTCGCCACCGCGACGCAAATGATCAGCCTTGCCGAGCAACAAGATGGCCCTCGTGACGCTTCGGTCTACCGTTTCGGTGATGTCGGCATCGGTCATTATCTACGTTTATGGCCCACGTTAGCGATGGGCGAAATTGCAACGGTACAAACCGTCGCCAATAAGATATTAGATTGGTATGACAGAGACCAACACAGTGACTACCGCTTTCACTACGGAATCGATCTGCGAGCAGCGACCTTGGCCATCCGTGGGTACGAACGCTGGTTGTCGGGGTACCCCGAACAAGCATCGAGCGATAATGCGCAAGCTGTCGCCTATGCGCGGGAATTGAATCATGCCAGCAGTTTGACCTGGGCGTTGACCTGGGCCGGGGCACAACCGGCGGTGATGTGGCGCGACGCGCGCGCGGCCCAAGCATTTGCCAATGAATTGATGGAACAACAATACTCACCCATGGACATAGCCTGGGCACGTATTTGTTCAGGCTGGGCTATGGGCAAACGCGGAGAAAGAGAGGCCGGCATCTCTATGTTGCGTGAGGGTTTGGACTATCCTGGCGCCGAACAGGGAAAGGTATTTAGATCCTTACACCTGGCATTGCTTGCAGAACTCTACATCGATGGCAAGGAGCTTGGGCTAGCGGCCGAGACACTGGACGAAGCCAAAGCACATATAACACGCAGCGAGGAGCGTTTTTGGGAAGCAGAGATCTATCGGCTGACGGGAGAACTACACTCATCGCAGCAACCGGGCATAGAAGAAGCGCGCCATTGTTTTCGTAAAGCGATTGAGATCGCGGACGAACTAGGCGCCAAATCCCTCGAACTACGCGCTGCCCTGAGCCTTGCTAGACATTGGCAACAAAAAGGCAAACCAAAAAAGGCGCGCGAACTTCTCGAACCCATTTACAGCTGGTTCACCGAAGGCTTCGATACGCCCGATTTGAAAGATGCAAAGACGCTGCTCGCGGAATTGGAATAACATCCAGTAAATATGGATAAAAAACTAGATCGAAAGCTGGCCGCGATTCTCTACGCCGATGTCGCGGGTTACAGCCGCCTGACCGGCGATGATGAAGAGGGCACCCATCACCGGCTAAGTCACTGTCTCGACCTGATTACCGAGACCATAAACAACCACGATGGCAACGTCGTTCATTATGCCGGCGACGCGGTGCTTGCCGATTTTTCGACCGTATCGAATGCGCTCGCTTGCGCCGTCAAGATACAACAACAGTTACAGGAACAAAATTCAGACTTACCCGAAGATCGTAGGGTTGAATTCCGAATCGGCTTGAATCTTGGCGAAGTGATTGTGGATCGTGGCGATATCTATGGTGATGGCGTCAATGTCGCCGCGCGGTTGGAGAGTCTTGCCGATGAAGGCGGTATTTGTATCTCTGAGTCTGTCAGAACCGCAATCGGCAAAAAACTAGATCTTGCCTACGAGTCCATGGGTGAGCAGCAGGTCAAGAATATCGAAGAACCGGTGCGGGCCTATAGGGTTGCACTGGATGCAAACAAGAAGACTCAAGTGACCTCGCCAGACAAGGCAACACTGGAACTCCCCGACAAGCCTTCGATTGCCGTTCTCCCCTTCACCAACATGAGTGGTGATTCGGAACAAGAGTATTTCAGCGACGGGATCACCGAGGACATCATCACGGCGCTGTCGAAGATCAGTAGCCTGATGGTCATCGCCCGCAATTCGACCTTCACCTACAAGGGCAAAGCGGTCGACATAAAGCAAGTGGGGCGTGAACAGGGCGTTCGCTACGTGCTTGAGGGCAGCGTCCGCAAAGCAGGTGATCGTGTCCGCGTCACTGCTCAGCTTATCGACGCGACGACAGGTCATCATATCTGGGCCGAACGCTATGATCGTGAACTGAAGGACATCTTTGCGGTACAGGACGAGATCATGCGTGAAATCGTGGTTGCCCTGGATGTCGAGTTGAGAGAAGGCGAGCAGGTCAGGTTTTGGTCGAGCGGTACCAGAAACCTGGAAGCTTGGGAGTGCGTGCGGTTGAGTGCGACCGACGCATTGGGGGGCGTGGCGGAAAGTAAATTACAAGCCAGGAAGCTGATTGAAAGGGCACTGGAACTGGATCCCAAGTATGCCATTGCGTGGGTGATGCTGGGGTGGATTCATCAATACTATTCCGATGTTGCGGCCGGCGTGAGTGATGCGAGAGCGAGGGAAACGGCACTCGCGTCGATGCGGGAATGTGCGCAAAAGGCGATTGAGCTCGATCCTTCCTGTGCTGATGCCTATAGCGTAATGGCATACTATCACCGGGAGCGGAACGAGTTTGACGCGTCTATCGAAGCCTCGGAGAAGGCAATCGCGCTGGCACCCAATAATGCGGAAAATCTAGCAACTGCGGCTGGGACGATGACCAAATCCGGGAAGCCGGAGCGAGGCCTGGAATTGATCAAGCGGGCGATGCGTGTTTGCCCACTGTACCGACCCGGATTCCTTCGTGCCCTGGCGCAGGCGTACCGCTTCTCGGGTAACCCTGAAGCGGCCGTCGGCGCTTTCAGAGAGTCGCTCAAACGGGAATCGAACTACCTTGCCCCCCATGTGAATCTCAGCTCCACTCTGGGCGAGCTTGGGCGGATAGATGAGGCCAAACAAGCGGCGCGCGAGATCTTGAGATTAGCGCCTGACTTTTCCATCAGAGACTACATGCAAGGCCTCTCTTATCGGAATCAGGAGGACTCGCTGCGCGTCGAAGAGGGGCTACGAAAGGCGGGACTACCGGACTAACACCTTATGGACTCCGACCGCCTACCTCGCAAACTCGCCGCCATCCTGTATGCCGATGTGGCCGGATATTCTCGTCTCACCGGTGACGATGAGGATGCGACGCATCGGCGCTTACGCGCGTATCTCGATCTCATCGCCCAGACGATAGAAGACCACCACGGACAGGTGATGCACTACGCAGGGGATGCAGTACTTGCCAAGTTTGACGCGGTGGTCGATGCGCTCTCGTCTGCGGTTGCCATCCAAAACGAACTCAAAGATCGAAACCAAGATCTGCCTGATGAACGCAAAGTCCAGTTTCGCATCGGTGTAAATCTTGGCGATGTGATCGAGGACAGAGGGGACATCTACGGCGATGGCGTGAATGTCGCGGCTCGATTGGAGAACTTAGCCGATGCCGGGGGTATCTGTATCTCTGAGTCAATACGGACCGCGATCGGCAAGAAACTGGATCTGGTCTATGAGTCCATGGGCGAGCAGGAAGTTAAGAATATCGAAGAGCCGGTGCGGGCCTATAAAGTGGTGCTGGATTCGGAGGAAAAAACGCAAGTGACGGCAGAGCACAGGCCAACCCTGGAACTCCCCGATAAACCGTCGATTGCGGTGTTGCCCTTCACCAACATGAGTGGTGATCCGGAGCAGGAGTACTTCAGTGACGGTATCACTGAAGACATTATCACCGAGCTTTCCCGCTTCCCCGTGCTGTTCGTCATTGCCCGGCATTCTTCATTTGCCTTTAAGGGAGAGAAGGTGGATATCAAGGAGGTAGGTGAAAAGCTCGGTGTGCAGTACGTCGTTGAAGGCAGTGTTCGCCGCGCTGGAAATAGAGTGCGAATCACCGCGCAGCTCATCGAAGCAGAAACCGGACATCACGTCTGGGCGGAGCGATACGACCGCGAGCTTGAAGACATTTTTGCCGTTCAGGATGAGGTGACTCGGAGCATCGTTGCCGTGCTGCCAGGGCGGGTGCAGGAGGATGTAGCGGAACGTGCATCACGAAAGCCGACAGATAACATGAAGGCGTATGAATTCATGCTACAGGCGAAGTCGATTCGTGACAGCTTCGGTGCAGAGGATACGGCACGAGCGCGCCGTCTCTTTGAGAAGGCCATCGAGCTCGACCCACGGTATTCCAAGGCGTATATGTATCTGGCAGACACCTATCTCGTGGATATTTTGCTGGGAATAGAGACGGAGGACGCCGCCGAAATGCAGGTTCAACTGACGCGCAAGGCGGCATCCCTGGATAGCAACGACCTTGCTAACCAAGAACAGCTCGGTTACGCATATATTACCGAGGGTATGTGGGAGGATGCTGGAATCCAATTTGATAAGACACTTTCAAAAATAGTGAACGAGGCAGAGCAGATGCTTTGGTGCGGATATGGGCTCATGATGTTAGGTCGGCCCGAGGAGGCGCGAGACATCGTGCTCGAGGCGATGCGACTGGACCCCCTACACCCACACTCCTACGACTGGGTCCTCGGACAGGCATATTACTTTGCGAAGTGTTACGAGGACGTTATTCGGGTATTGATGGGGGAGACGCTTCTCAACTCGCTAGCCTATGGCTGCCTTGTGGGCGCATATGCTCACCTCGGTCGAATCGATGACGCGCGTACCACGTTGGAATCGTTCGTTACAGAGCGACATCGGGAGTTTAGTAGCCGAAATATAGTCGTCGAGGGTGACACCATAGATACGCTGGCCGGTGGCTACCGGAAGATGTGGCGGCAAGAGGCGGACTGGGACCACTTCGCCGACGGCCTGCGCAAAGCGGGACTGCCAGACTAACACCTTATGGACTCCGAACGCCTACCCCGAAAGCTCGCCGCCATCCTCTACGCCGACGTGGCCGGTTACAGTCGCTTAACAGGAGAAGATGAAGATGCCACCCATCGGCGCTTGCGCGACTATCTCGACCTCATCGCCAAGACGATAGAAGACCACCACGGGCAGGTGATGCATTACGCCGGGGATGCGGTGCTTGCCAAGTTCGATGCCGTCGTCGATGCGCTTTCGTCTGCGGTTTCTGTTCAAGAACAACTTAAGAATCGAAATACGGACTTGCCAGACGAACGCAAAGTCCAGTTTCGAATCGGGGTGAATTTGGGAGACGTGATTGAAGATAGAGGAGACATCTACGGTGACGGTGTCAATGTCGCAGCGCGGTTAGAAAGTCTGGGTCAGGCCGGCGGGATCTGCATATCGGAATCAGTGCACACTGCTATTGGCAACAAACTCCCGCTTGGCTACGACTATATGGGCGAACAGCAGGTCAAGAATATCGACAAGCCGGTGCGGGCCTATAAGGTTGCGCTGGATTCAGAAGAAGAGACGCAAGTGACCTCACCAGACAAGGCAACACTGGAACTCCCAGATAAACCCTCTATCGCCGTTCTTCCCTTCACCAACATGAGCGGTGACCCGGAGCAAGAGTATTTCAGTGACGGGATCACCGAGGACATCATCACGGCGCTGTCGAAGATCAGTAGCCTGATGGTCATCGCCCGCAATTCGACCTTCACCTACAAGGGCAAAGCGGTCGACATAAAGCAAGTGGGGCG
>CAXMNC010000093.1:0-48105 GCA_964194625.1 Acidiferrobacterales bacterium | reverse complement strand
TAATGGTGAGGTCCTTGGTGCGCCGGTCTGGGAGCTGGAACCACGGCACGAGATGTTTGGGCTGTGATCCTGGCGGCCCGGTGGGCGCTAGATCCATGTGTCCGCTGCGATCACAGTAACGCAAGCGCGTAAAGGCATTAATGATTACCCGCAACCGATCCCAGCCGGTAAGATCTTCACGCCAGACCCGCGGTTGGTTGCCGTACATGTGCGCCAAGAATTCATCTGAATCGGGCCCGCGCAAGACGGACTCCACCTCACTCGCCAGGCCTATGGCTACATCCAGGTCCCATTGTGGCAGCAGGCCGGCATGAATGAGGGTGAGGCCAAGATTGGCATCGTGATGCAGCAAGGGTCGCTGCCGCAACCAACCCAAGAGCTCATCACGGTCTTGGCTCCGCAAAACATCCGCAATCGTGTCGCGGCGCTTAATCTTGGCCTTGCCGGCCGCCACCGCCAGCAGATGTAGATCGTGGTTACCGAGGACGCTGATGGTGCGTTCGCCCAGATCCCTGACGAATCGAATGACGTCAGCCGATTGTGATCCGCGGTTAACGAGGTCGCCCGTGAACCACAGGGTGTCGACATTGGGGTCGAAATTTATGTCTTTGATTAATTGCTGCAATGCACCAAAACATCCCTGTACGTCACCGATCACATAAATGGCCATCAGCGCTTCTTGGCGCTCAACATGCGGGCCATACCGATTCCCGCCAACACCAGCGCATTTACAATCCCAGGCTCTGACGCGGCATGCCCGGCCTCCGGGATGATCTGCAAGCGTGCGTTAGGCCAAGCCTGCTTTAGCTCCCAGGCGTTTTCCAACGGACAGATCATGTCGTAACGCCCGTGCACAATGATGCCGGGTATGTCTTGGAGCCTGTCGGCGTGGCGTAAAATATGGTTCGGCTCCAAAAAAATGTCGTGCACGAAATAATGAGCCTCAATCCTGGCTAGCGCCATGGCGGTGTGCGGCGAGCCAAAGAATTCAACCAAGGTCTTGTTGCGGGTTAAGGTGGCGGTGCGTCCTTCCCACAGCGACCAGGCCTTGGCCGAGGCCATGCGCGCCACTTCGTCGTCACCGGTCAGGCGCCGGTAGTGCGCATGCACCAGATCGTGGCGCTCGTCTTCGGGAATGGGGGCGACGAAGTCTTGCCAGTAATCGGGAAATATTCGACTCGCACCCTCTTGGTAGAACCAACGAATCTCGTGTGAGCGACACAGGCATATGCCACGCAAGATGAGGCCGAGGACCCGGTCGGGGTGAATTTCCGCGTAGACCAGGCTTAAGGTAGAGCCCCAAGAGCCACCGAACAGTAGCCAGCGGTCTATTCCCAAATGCGTGCGCAGGGTCTCCATATCAGCCACCAGGTGTTGGGTGGTGTTGAGCTCGAGACAGGCGTGGGGGGTAGAGCGACCAGCGCCGCGTTGATCGAACAGGACAATGCGATAGACATTCGGGTCGAGGAAGCGGCGATGATAGGCCTCGCAACCGGCACCGGGACCGCCATGCACGAACAAGGCCGGCAACCCATCGGGATTGCCACACTCCTCCACATACAGGGTATGGGTGGCATCAACCGCAAGCTCGTGGGTGCTGTAGGGCTTAATTTCGGCAAACAGCTTGCGCATGGACTCTTGGCCCGGGAGAGTGCCTGATCATTGTTGTTTTGCGGTCGTTCGCTTGCCAGTATAACGGCAGCAACCATGGTGCCAAAGCGGCGATGGCTTGAAGCAATGCGACATCTTGTTTTTGTATACGGGAGTCTACGACGCGGTGAACGCCATGCCCATTTGCTTGCGGGCGAACACTATTTGGGCGCTCATAAGACGGGGCCATGTTATACCATGTTTAGTCTTGGAGATTGGCCGGCGATCATGGCCGGCGGTGATGTCGCCATTGTTGGCGATGTGTTTAGTATTGACAGGTCAAAGCTGGCCCACCTGGACGCGTTTGAGCATTTTCCCCATCTGTTTGTGCGCCAACGGATAACTACGCCCTATGGGCAAGCGTGGGCCTATATGTTCCGACATCGACCGGCAGACGCGGCCACCATACCCTCCGGCAACTGGCAACACCGCTAGGCAAAAAAACTAATATCGATAGTAATCCGGCTTGTAAGGGCCTTCGACCGGTACGCGGATATAGGTTGCTTGTTTCGGCGTGAGTGTGGTCAAGTGGGCATCTAGTTTTTTGAGATGTAGACGCGCAACCTTCTCGTCCAGATGCTTAGGTAGCACGTACACTTTCTTGTCGTAGTTCTCGGGGTTGTTCCATAACTCGATCTGCGCCATCACCTGGTTGGTGAACGATGCCGACATGACAAAGCTTGGGTGACCCGTGGCGCAACCGAGATTCACTAGACGACCCTCGGCCAGCACAATGATGCGCTTGCCGTCTGGAAAGATCACGTGATCGACTTGCGGTTTTATGTTCTCCCACTTGTATTTTTTGAGACTAGCGATGTCTATCTCGGAATCGAAGTGACCGATGTTGCAGACAATGGCCTGGTTCTTCATCGCCAGCATGTGTTCGTGGTTGATTACGTTTGCGTTGCCAGTCGCGGTGACAAATATATCGGCCACGGCGGCGGCTTCGTCCATGGTCACGACGCGATAGCCCTCCATCGCTGCCTGTAGGGCGCAGATGGGATCGATTTCCGTTACCCAGATGATGGCGCCCAGACCACGTAACGCTTGTACAGATCCCTTGCCAACATCGCCGTAGCCACAGACGACGACAACTTTGCCGGCGATCATCACATCGGTGGCACGCTTGATACCGTCGACCAATGACTCGCGACAACCATAGAGATTGTCAAACTTGGATTTCGTGACAGAATCATTGACGTTGATGCTCGGCGCCAACAACTCGTTCGTGTTTTCCATTTCGTATAAACGATGGACACCGGTTGTGGTCTCTTCAGAAATCCCACGCACATTAGCCATGAGCTCGGCATACTTTTCATGCATGACCAAAGTGAGGTCGCCACCATCATCGAGAATCATGTTGGGCCGCCAGTTGTCGGGCCCGAAGATGGTTTGATCGATACACCACCAGAATTCGTCCTCGGTCTCGCCCTTCCAGGCAAACACCGGGATGTCCTTGGCGGCGATGGCAGCCGCGGCGTGATCTTGGGTAGAAAAGATATTGCACGATGACCAACGAAGTTCCGCCCCCAATTCGAGCAAAGTTTCGATAAGTACCGCGGTTTGTATGGTCATGTGCAAGCAACCGGCGATGCGTGCCCCTTTTAAGGGCGCTTTGCCGGCGTACTCTTGGCGTAACGCCATTAGGCCCGGCATCTCCGTTTCCGCGATCGCGATCTCCTTGCGACCCCATTCGGCGAGTGCAATATCGGCGACCTTGTAATCTGGTTGCAGATGTTCAACAGGCGTGCTCATGCATGATTCCCTTTGTGTGAATTGGTTGCGCTAGTGCCTTAGTTTAGGCTCTCTTGATTGATCTGGGCCCGAGTTCATCGCCAAGTATCTTGGCCTTGTCGGTGCGCTCCCAAGTAAAACTCGGTTCGGAACGCCCAAAATGGCCGTAGGCGGCGGTTGCTGTATAGATTGGCCGTTGCAAATTAAGCTCCTGGATGATGGCTTTGGGACGCAAATCGAAATGGTTTCGTACAAGCTGCTCGATCTTGTCGTTAGCGATTTTGCCAGTGCCAAAGGTTTCGATGTGAATTGATAGTGGTTGCGCCACGCCGATGGCGTAGGCCAGTTGCATTTCACAACGCTCGGCCAGACCGGCCGCGACAATATTCTTGGCTACATAACGAGCGGCATAGGCGGCAGAACGGTCTACCTTGCTCGGGTCTTTGCCGGAAAACGCACCACCACCATGGCGCGCCATACCGCCATAGGTATCGACGATGATCTTGCGTCCCGTCAGTCCACAATCGCCAACCGGCCCACCGATCACGAAACGTCCAGTTGGGTTAACCAAATACTTCGTATCCTTGCTCAGCCATTGTGCGGGCAGCACCGGCTTAATGATTTCTTCGATGACCGCTTCCTTCAGACGCGCGTGTTCGATGTCCGGCGAGTGTTGGGTGGATAGCACTACAGTTTCTATGCCCGCCGCTTTGCCGTCGTCATAGCGCACCGTGACCTGGGACTTGGCGTCGGGACGCAGCCACGGCAGGCGTCCGCTTCGTCGCACCTCGGCCTGGCGCTGCATTAATTGATGAGCAAGACTGATGGGCAGCGGCATGAGTTCTTTACTTTCGTTGGTGGCATAACCAAACATCATGCCTTGGTCGCCAGCGCCCTGATCGAGATCTAAACCTTGGCCTTCGTTGACGCCTTGGGCAATGTCCTGCGACTGCTTGTCGATGGCGGTCAGCACCGCACACGATTCCCAATCGAACCCCATGGACGATTCGTAGCCGATGCGTTTGATGGTGCCGCGAACAATATCGGTCATGTCTACCCAAGCGTTGGTAGTAATCTCACCGGAGATGATGGCCATACCGGTGTTGACCATGGTTTCACAGGCGACCCTGGCCCCCGGATCTTGACCGATGATTGCATCGAGCACGGCGTCCGATATTTGGTCGGCGACTTTGTCGGGATGGCCTTCTGATACTGATTCCGAGGTGAAAAGATAGCTATTTGCCATGGCTTTCCGGTTTCCTAAGTTATTTCATGTATTGGCGATAGGCCTGATTGGCGCGGAGGCGGGAGTCTACCAGGCTCGCGCCAGGCCAAACAGTCGCCTTCCAAAATTTAGGGTCAATGACGGATAATTTTAGGTCACCGTGTCCAGCGAGGTCCATCTCGACGTAGATGGCGCGATATTGGGTGCTTGGGAGGCGTCGAAGACCGACTTAGCGGCTTTGCCACACCGACGGGCGCGATTTAAGCGATGGGAACCCATCCGCATTGTGAATGCAGCCTCAATTGATCCATTTTTTCCCACCTAGTGACCTATAATTCGACGACAACGAGTTCTCCAAAATATTATGTAAAATAACAAACTGTGTGGCTATATTTCTCTAGAATAGGCCAATTATTATCAACTGGTGGGTATTTACGTCGATAATAACGCCCTAGGTGGACCGATGACAGCTAAATCAATTCCTCTATGGGGGTGGGCAGACCTATACCGTTGCCCTGGGCGTCGATGCCCGTTAACCGAAAGGTCATAGCCATGTTGCTTGAGCATGATGGTCACTGCGTGCATATAGCGGGAGATGGCGATCAAGCCTTAGAGGCGTTAGAAAAACGACCCTATGACCCCGCGATCGTTGTAAGTCGAAATTAGGACCGTAAGACGGGATCAGCCGGATGGCTGCTGGCGTTTCATGTAACTCTGCATGATGCGCGCGAAACGCTCTGCATTGACCGCCTGTTCGGCATACTTGCCAAGTTTGTCGTCAAGAAAATCGGTCAACCGATCCATGCGCTCTTCGGGTGACGGGTGGGTCTTGAACATCAACGCTACTGCGTCATCCGTAGGATTGACCGACGCCAGCGTCTGCAATACCGCCAGCAAGCCGTAGGGATCGTAGCCGGCGCGTGCAGCCAGGGTAGCGCCGAGATAGTCGGCCATGAACTCATCCTTCTTATCGAGACCTCGACTAAATAACTCCGTGCCGACGTTCAAGATCTTCTCAAAATCCTGGTCACTGCTACTACTCAGTGCCTGACCGCCCAGTTTTGCCCATTCCCCTTTGCGCATGGTTTTTAGTGCGTGGCGCTCGATCACATGGCTGATTTCATGCGCGAGCACGCCCGCCAGTTCGGACTCATCGCGCATCAATAGCAATAGACCGCGGGTGATAAATACGTACCCACCGGGCATAGCGAAGGCGTTAACCGTTTCGGTGTCGAGAATGGCAAAGTGCCAGGGGAGGTGTGGCTTCTCCGTTTGTAGGGTAATCCACTTGCCAATCCGGTTTACGTAGATCTGTAGCTCGGGATCGTCGACCGGTCCGGCGGCGCCCAAGAGATTGGCGGCAATCCCGCGGCCAATCTTGATCTCGCGCTTTTCGGACACCGGCATAGCCGCCTTAAACAGTGAACCTAGGTTGAGTTGTGCCGACGCGTTGGTGATATGCCCGATACCAACAGCAATGCACGCGGCAACCGTGATTGTCTTAACAAGTCTGGGTGTCATGCGCTCTTATCCTTTTTCTTCTTTTTTTTCTTCTTTTTCTTCTTTTTTTTCTTTTTCTTATATTTATGCTCTGAGTACTTGATATTTTGTGCCACAAGACCACCGTTTGCGGCATGGCTGCTGGCGTCACTACCGCTTATGGCAAACGCGTCTAGCGAGGCCAACGCCGCCGGGTCGGGTTTAGCGCCCTTGAGATCTTCTGCACTGATGCCGCGGATGCCGGTGGTGGCGACCAAACCCGTGGAACTTGAGCGGCCGGTAGTCATCGAACGCCACAACGTACTCAATCCTAGAAAGCTTGATTTCTTTTGCTCGGGGCTGGAACCAACGCGCACTTGATTCAAGCGCACCCATCCCTGGCCATGGTCGCCGACGTCTACCTTTAACCAACCCCCACGACGCCGGATGATCCCGACCTTGGTCTGTTTAGGCACGCGCGAAACCAACTTGGCGTCGCGGTAGGGGGCCGCCCGCAAGTCGGCGGTGTCACGCACGATCCCGGATTGGGCGGCTTGGACTAGCGTTGTAACGCCTAATAGCAGGCCAGCCAGGAGCAATAACCGGTTGGCGTTCATAATCCCGCTATGACCACAAAGGTTCATATAGACGCACCTCCTTGGTTCGTCCCTTGAGCTTTGCGCTTCCGCGGTCTCGGAATTCGAGTTCGGATCCACAGGCCTTACGCGTGGCGGCAGATACGAGCACGCGACACAGTCCCCGTGTCTGTCCTTCTATACGACTCGCGGTGTTTACCGTGTCGCCGATTACCGTGTAGTCCTGCCGGTGCTCAGATGAGCCAATAAAGCCCACCACCACCTCGCCGGTGTGAATGCCGATGCCGATATCGAAACCCTCACCAGCTTCGCCTAATTCCTTGCGGAACGCCTCCAGCGCAACCACCATGTCGCGCGCCGCCATCACCGCGCCCAGGGCGTGCTTGGGTTGGTCAGTAGGTGCTCCCCAAAACGCCATAATGCCATCCCCCATATATTTGTCCAGCGTACCCTGATGGTGGTAGATGACCTCGACCTGGTGCGCGAAGTAACGGTTGAGTAGATCGACAATGGCTTGTGGCGGTTGCTCCTCGGACAAAGTGGTGAATCCACGAATATCCGAGAATAAGATCGTCACCTCGCGCTTCTGGCCACTGAGGCTCGATGCCGTTTCTCCCTGGTCGACAAGCTCGGCCACCACGCGCGGATCGAGGAAGCGATTAAAGATTTGCGTTACACGCAGGCGTTGGTCACGCTCTCGCCAATAGGCGCGGATTGCCACCGCAAGGTAGTAAAGCCAGCCAAATATGAGCGGTGACACCACCGGCAGTGGCCGCCAAAGGGTGAGCATGGATACCCAGGCGGCAATAACCGTCACGACCGATAGCGTAAACCAGCCGATCCCGGCCGGGACTAACGGCATACCGCGCGCCACTGCGAAGGCGAGTGCAAACAACACCAAGCCGGTTACGATCGGCGCCACCCAGGCAGGCGATATTTTTATCGACTCGCCGTTCTTGAGGTTGTCCAAGGCGGTGGCAACGATCTCGACGCCAGGAAACGTGGCACCCATAGGAGTCACTTTGTGGTCAAACAATGAGGGCGCGGTGCTACCAATGATAGCGATCTTTCCTTTGAATTCATCCGCCGGCCGCTTCGGCGACTGGCGTTCAAGGTCAACGAATAGGTCGTAGAGTGATACAGAGTCATAAGACAAAGCAGGGCCGTGCCAACCGAGAAATAGCGAGTCTGTGTCTTGTGGGATTTCGAAACCAAGGCCTTGCGCCACCCGTGTCGGTAGAGAAGGCAACTTCCAGCCATAGGCGTCGATATAGACTGGATAACTGCGAACTACGCCGTCTAGCCGACTTGGCTCGGCGTTGATGGTGCCGATGCGGCCGGTGTCCGCGAGGCCTGGTAGCGGCAACAGCAATGCCGCGCGCGCATCGGTGTCACCCACCTGCGACGGCGGTACGGCATTCTTAATCAGTTTAAGCGGATAGCCCTGTTCTTGATCAACCGCTCGTGTGGCAGACAGACGCACCATCGGAAAGTAGACGTTATCCAGGGATTGAGCAGTTTCAACGAAGGCGAGGTCATCTTGTTCGTGATCCGCGTGGGGGTCACTAAAGACGATGTCAAAGACGACGGCCGCCGGTTTTCGTTTGGCCAACCCTTCGAGAAGGGTTACGTAAACGGCCCGCGACCACGGATAGCGTCCCCATCCCTCATCGGTCATTTCTTTGAGGCTATATTCGTCGATGTCGATGATAACGATATCGGGATCGGGTGGATGGCGTGCCGCCAATCCCCGCAGGTTCCAATCAAGAAACTGATTTTCCAGCCGTGGGATCAGCCCAACACCGAACGTTGTGAGCAGACACAGCAACCACAATGCGCCGGCCAGCAGGAATTGGATCTGTGTAGTCGAAGGCTTGCGCATATAGCTCACATATTCAGGTGATCAAACAATACAAACTCGTCCCCGCGTGCACGTAGTTCTTTGAGCCACCTTTCGACAATTGCGGGTTTGCTAGGCGCGGCCGAGACACCTGGATCGATTTGGCCGTTCAACACTTCTTCGATGGCAAGGCTGACCGGTATCGAGACCAGTCTTGCCATTGCACTACCCTGATTGTCACCGGCGGCATCAACCGCGTAACTCTGATGCCATATAGCTTTGTTGTCATCCCTGACTTCTAGTTCGACACAAAGTACCACCCGATCGGGTTCACCCTCGTCGTAGGCGTACTTCGACCACAGCTCGTTGCTCATTTCCTGCAACCGCGCATCACCAGCGGGACCTTCTAGTGATTCGACTTCGTCGAAAATTCCTCGCCAAGCCTCAGCCCAGCCATTGAGTCGCAAAGTACCGCGGACGAATTCTTGAACATTCCAATCTTCTCCAAAATGGTAGCCCCTCATGAATGGCGTGGAATCGCGGTTGGGGTAGGCCTCGAATACTTCCTGGCCGCTGGGCAATACGGCGGTGTAGTTGGTGATAGCATCCCATGGCCGTTGGGTATCAACAACTTGGCCATTGGCGATACAGCGCGCAGGAGATTTTAGTGCCTTTAATACCCCAAGCGGTGACCAACTAAACTTGTAACCAAAATCGTTCGGTATCTTGGGCACGCCGCCGCAATAAGAACGAAAGTAATGCCCATGACGTGGATCGAACTTCGCACTGTTGGTGTAGCTTTGTACCAGTGAATGGGCGAGCAAGTGATCGATTCCCGGATCCAATCCAACTTCATTAACCACACACAATCCAGCGTTCTTCGCAGATTGGTCGAGGGCCCGCATTTCGTCACTGATATAGGAGCTCGATACAAAGTGTGCGCCTTTCTCGAGTGCTAGCTCTGCCAGCGGTATATGCCATGTGCCAGGCAGCATGGACAAAACAAGATCTCGGCTCGCCACTTTGGCGGCAAGGGCTTCCTTGGAAAAGGCTTGAATACTGAAATCGCCCCTGAGCCCAGCCGTGGCCTGTTCAGCCTTGCTTACCGTCCGATTCCACACCAGCGTTTTCTGGCCAGTTGAGATTAGACGCCTCAATCCAGGCACGGCCGATAAACCGGTTCCAACCCAATGCGCGGTAGTCATGGTTTGCCCTCTTTTAGTTCTAATATTTTTCTGTTAAACACGGTCAGAGCGCGCGCCCAAACCCCGCTATCGGGCTTGTCTAATTGCAACAGGCTCGGCAGCAGTTGCGATGCGAAATCCTCGCTCGCCTCCAATGGTAACAAAGATGGTAGATTGTCGATGGCATTGAGGTCTAACGGCCGATGTCCGTCTATGATCCTTAGAGTTGGTGCTTGGAAGCTCGTGACGGTGTCGTAGATGGGGATGGGATTTAGTTCTCCGTAAGGGTCGCAACTTACATCCGATACTACCGTCAGTTGCCGCATCGGCGCCTTGATCGATTCGAGTGTCAGGAACGGAGGGATCTTGGAGAATACCAGTACGCAATTCACAAAGATGTCGTGTTCCAATATGGCATCAAACGGGCCCCCGGTTTTGGTTTCGGCAATGTCCCATTCGGTCGTCTTAAGATCGAGCGCCTTGGCTAAATCGACGGCGCCGGCGCCACTCCGACCTTTGGCGCCAATAACGATGATTCTTGGCTTCTTGCCGGCGTCGTCGATAGCGCTATCTAGCTGCAGCTGAACATCGCTTAACAGCGCTTGCTTGGTCGAATAGGGGCTAATGGGTTTCGGGGCGTCACTGAGTTGTTGTTGGCACCAAGTCTTGACAGCAACCGCGGCGCCGGCAAAACCTGCCCAATAGCCAAATGCGGCGACTCGTCGGTTGTCATCGTCGACCAGAAACTCAAGGTCATACAGACTGCCACCCCCTTGGGCGAATCGCCGTAGTGTTTCGCGCCAACCAGGTTGGCCCTTATACACGTGACCAAAATAGATATGGCGGTGTGACAATGGCGATTGGCTGGCGGGTAGATCCTTGAGTCCAAGCACAAACGCATTCGTCGGGGCGGCGGTCCAGCTCCCCGCAGCCACTAGTTCGCAGCCTACCTCGGCAAACGCCTCGCTGGGAATGCACCGTCGGTCTGAGCGTTCAACCGTCAACGTGAACCCTTTCTCAAGTAGCGCGCCGGCACCCGTGGGTACGAGGGAAGTGCGTGTTTCCGAGGGCTTAGTTTCGGCCCGTGACCAGATGTGTGTTGTCATTTTAGATCCCAAGGTACTTGGTGGCATTGTCGCGCGCCCCTATTGCAGGATGCAATATCGCGCAGCCCTTGTTGGCGGCAAAGCCGTGCCGTGCCGTGGATAGTGAAACCGGTTGCAGCTATATAGCAGGTGGATAGTAGTAAGGGTAAGCGTTAACAGGCGCCCGCTGGCGGAATTCAGAAGAAACGCGCCAACTCTACTTGAATGAAGTCGTCATCACGCAACCCGAAAAGGAAGAAATCTTCAGGCGGGATGTCGCTAAAGATTCTCACTTCTACGCTAAGTTTCCAACTCTCCTGGAGGCGGCGGCTTGCCTCAAGACTCCACAGACGGGCGTCATCATCGAGGTCGGCAATGACACCAAACAACAACTCGGTGCTTTGCACATCGTTGAATGTCAGCCGTACTCCAAGCGCAAGATCATCTTCGAACGCCGTCAATGCATCTTCGTCACGATCGTCGAACAAGTACTCTGAGACTATGCCCACATCAATGCCTGACTCAGCAACACCAACAAAGGTGTATTCGAAACCGGCGGTTGCCGCCGCGAAGCTGTCGCCCTGACCGGAACGGCGAATCGCCTCCAACTTCCACAGCCAGTTACCTTTAGTGGCCTGGACATCGATACCAGTTTGGTCGATCTGGTCGTAGAACGGAACCAACACGGGGGCGCCGTCATCCATGCCGACGGTAAAGCGTGGATCGCGACTGGTGCCGGAGAAGTGGTAAACGCCAATATCCCAGTCACCAAGTGCGTGTGACCAGCGTATGGCCAAGTCGATGTGGTCTTTCTCGGCGCTCGATTCGAAAACTGATTGGTCGGGATCAACCGGTGGGGTAGTACGTGGCCGGCCTTCAACGCCCGGAAACGTGCGTTCGCGAAAGCCAATGAGGGCGAACAAATCCAGTGTGCCCCACTCCTTGATGAGTGCGAAGTTAATCATCGGCTGGCCGAGCTTGTCTTCGCCGTCGAAATTCTCGACTATGTCGGTCTGGTTAATGATGTCGACTAGATGCTGAAACTCGGTGACACCCCAAAATACTTTGCGCACACCAATCCGCCACTCGTGTTCCTCCGATGCCTTTATCCATTCGAGCTCGCGAATATCTGCATGGGTGCGCTCATCGTCGTGTTGATCGATACGAACAAAGGGTACGAAGATAAAACTCTGTCTGCCATTGTCCCAATCCCGGTAGTATTCAGGTTCGGCCACGATGGATAGATAGTTATCGTGCTGTTCTGATGAGAGCGCGTCTTCGGGAAAGTATCGATTTTCCAGGGCCACAAAGCCAGACCATTCGCCAGCGGTAGCGCATGTTGTTATTGTCAAAAGTGCTAACGCATAAAAGATCCGACGAATCGGTATCGAATTCACGGGCGTTAGCGGACACGCTTCAGGCTGTTCTTATCGAAGTCGCGTGAGGTGAGTCCCGTGTTGAACTTAAAATTGCTCCACTGTAGCAGCGTACTCTTGCCCGTCTGATGATTAATCATGTACATATCATGTGCACGCCAGTACTGATCTAAGTATTTCTGGTATCCCTTAAAGGTTAACGTCTTCAGCGCGGCATTCTTGCGGTCGTAGTAGTCAGTTTTTAGCACCCGATACTCGGCTTGGTCGATCCATACGACCTGGCGGGTGTAACCCGAGTACTTGCTAACCGGGAAGCGTTCAACAACGAAACAAAGCTGACCATCCAGTGACTCATCGCGCAAGTATTTATAGGTGTACTTCTCGACTTCCTGCGAAGACACATCTTCAAAAGCGAACTCGCTGCCCATGAATGCGCCAGACTTATTGGCTGAGGCGATGCGCTTGATGCGTTTCAGCGCCGGTAGATACAACCATTGGTCGTCGTTTTCGATCTTGTGACTAAAGCTTAAAAGCGCGGTCCCCTTTACGTCACGCGGTTCATCAAAAATAGTCAAACCCTTGTCACCATCGTTCTCAACTTCGATAGTGCGCGTGCGGATCTTTCGCCGGCTCTCCTGGCCATGCTTATTCTTGAGAGTCATGATCAGGTCTGCGGTCTGATCATGCCAGCCGCTATCACGCCGATCGGCTTCGATAGAGATGGCGAGACCCATTTCCTCGGGGGTTTCGGCGATGCTGCTAAGCGGCAGAAGTATCAGCAACAGCGGCAGCAGTCGTTTCATTCTTTCGTTCCTCGAGTTTCATCAGAAGTGGTGGCAAGAACAGAAAATCTGCCAGCAGTGCCAAGGCGATGGTGATGGCAGTAAGTAATCCCATGCCAGCGTTCAATTCGAAGGCGGAAAAGGCCAGCACGGAAAAGCCAGCGACCAGGATTAAAGTGTTGACCCATAGGGCTGTGCCCACAGTATGGAAGGCATAACGCACCGCATCGGGCGCACTTAGGTTCTGCTCGCGCCGCGCCCGCAAATATTTGCTCAGGTAATGAATGGTGTCGTCTACGACAATACCTAAGCTCATGGCCGCCACCACCGACAACGCCAATCCTACCTGACCCACCAATAGGCCCCACAGGCCAAATGCCATGCCCGCCGGCAATAGGTTGGGGAATAAGCTGACTAACCCGATTTTTACGCTACGTGTAGCCAGCAGAATAAGGCCGGAAATCAATACGAGCGCTACAAAGCCACCGAACAACATACTGCGAATGTTGCGGTAGCCGATATACGAAAACATGATGGTTGGGCTCGCCCCGCGTGCAAACATATGCGTTGGTGCGTTATCTCTTAACCATTGCTGCGCCCGCGCCTCCAATGAAAGCACTTCTTTAGAGGTCAAATTTTTCAGCGTCGCGGTAAGCCGGGTCGCGGATTTGTCGACATTTATCTGATTGTTGAGGTCGAGACCAAACGGTAGTGAAAGCTCATATAGCAATAGGTATTGCGCCGCTAAGTCACGTTTCTCTGGAATTCGGTACCAATCAGGATCATCGCCATGCATGTTTTTGTTTAACCGCTTCATGGTGTCGGTGAGCGTGTTGACGTGGATTACCTCGGACTGTTCACGATACCAGTTGGCGAACTCGTCGAGTGTTTTCAGGTACGCGGGATCGCTGATGGCGCCACTACCGCCTGCATTCAAGCTGTATTGCACCTGGTAAATGCCGGTTAGGTTGGCGACCGAGAAGTCGGTGTCGGTGCGAAACGGAATGCTTTCCGCGAAATAGTTAACAAACTGGTCGTTGAGTTGGTTGCGTGGAATAAAGGCGATGAGCACCAGGATTACTAGTGTCATTCCCCAAAGTAATCGCCGGCGATTTTGGATTACAAATTCTGCGAATCTATCCATACCGGCAGTGCCAACCGGGCGACGTTTAACGTGCAACGGCATGACCGCCATCGCTGCCGGTAGAAACAGCACCGAATAGACGAACGCAGCGGTGATACCCATGGCGACAATGTTGCCGAGGTCACGAAAAGGTGGCGCATCACTGAAATTCATGGACAAGAAGCCGATGACAGTGGTGAGACTGGTGAGAAACACCGGCTGCACGTTGACGCGCAAGGCTTCGACTATTGCCTTATATTTTCCTTTACCGCCACGCATCTCACTCAACAACGTTACTAGGATATGAACGCTATCCGCGATTGCCAAGGTCAGAATAATCGTCGGTGCCGACGCCGATGGCGGCGTCATCTTAATACCCAGCCACCCGGTAAGTCCCATCGCGGTTATGACCGACATCATTGTTACTAGCACGGTAAGGATGGTGCCGCTAACCGAGCGCAGGGTTAATGCCAGTACAACGATTACTACCAAGTACATCAACGGTACCAACGACGCCAGATCATTCTGGGTCGCCTCGGGAAATGCATTGTTCATCAACACCACGCCGGTGAGATAAATGTCGATGTTGGGGTTTTTTGCCTTGGCTTGGTCGACGAGTTCGCGCGCCTTAGCGACTACTTCTGGTACTTCGTGCAGACCCTTACCAGGAAGAAGAATGGTGGCACTGACGCCGGTGACGTGTGTCCGTGGCGAGATAAGCCGATTTATAAGTAAGGGTTCGGCCAGCGCTATCTCTTTGACGCGCGCGAGTTGTTCGTTGGAGAAGGCACCTGCATTCTCGATCAGATTCGAAACGACGAGGTCATCACCCTCTGCATAGGTGTACTGAAAGTTTGTGATCGAATCGACGCGGCTGGAATAAGGCAGTTGCCAAGCGGCCTCGGTTAGCCATTCCACCGTCGCTAATGTCTCGCGTGTGAATACCCTGCCATCCTTGGGTGCAATCACGAACAGGACATTGTCGTTCTTGCTATACACATCTTGTAGCTCTTCGAAGGCCTGTAGCTGTGGGTTCTCCTTACTGAAGAACACGCGATAGTCGGTCGTAAATTCGAGAAAGCGAGCACCGCTACCAGCCGCAACAGTGGTAGCGATGCATAGAGGGATTAACCACCAACGCCAACGTATGACCCACTCTGAAAAGGCGACGACCATGATTACCTCGCGATGTTTATGTTTGTGATCGCCAGCCGAAACTAGGCGCGCAAGGCGGCGGGTTGCGAGGTGTCGTACGAGCGGTGCAGCCCGTAAGATTGAAGCGCGGCAAAGACCGCGACGATACCCGAGACGATCGCGATCGCCCACATCCCGTGCCTAGTCAACGGCACAATGTCAGTGATTAACAACAATATACTGTCTACCACCCAGGCGATGTCGAGAAGGATTACCGTGAGTGCAAGACCACGAGGAATTCTGGGTTCGGCTGCAAGCCAGAATAGAGCAACTGCAAAGCCGATAAGGCCGGCGCCAAGGAAGTTTATGAGACCCGGCACATCAAGGCCCAAGAAAGACGACACTGGTGTCGGTAACACCGCCAGCACGACGCCGCTTACCGCGGAGAACAGGCCGTTGGCTTGCAAGGCGCGACGAAGCACATTGGAATGAGCCGTGGTTGGGGGGAGCTGAACAGCCATCAAACCTCCTTTTGTTCGTTACTGAAAGACACCGATTCGAATGGCAGACCGTAGTCGGCAGGTGTTGTCCCCGGTGCGAGGCGCCTGGATTTACCCCGTAAGCGAGTGAATAGGCACGCAAACCCAGCGCTGAGAATCGCCACTATTGCCACGCCGACGCTGGCTAGGACTAGGAAATCCGTGAATTGCATTAGACGCTCCCCATATTCATCTGTGGCCTATCCTCACCTTGGGCTCGGGCGGCTGCTTTGTGTCACGCGAAGGGATTCGAGATAGCCAATAAGACTCTTGCCGCAATTGAAGAGCAGTTCCGGATCACGCGCATTTTTCGCCATACCCATGCAACCTTCCATGGCCGCGACTAGAAAAGCGGCGATTTCTCCCGGGTGAATATCAGTACGTACGGTACCGTTGGCCTGCCCTCGCATGAGCGCTTGCGCGATACCACCACGCCAGACGTTGTAAATATGATTTATGCGTTTGCGAAAGCCTTCGTCAACCGGTGACATTTCCTGGGCAAGATTGTTGAGCGGGCAACCGAGCATGATGTCCGCTGGTCGCAGCGACTCGCCGGCCTCTTGCAATAACGCACGCAAAGCAGTGATCGGGTCGTCTTGGTTTTCCAGTGGCGCCAACCACCGCTGGGTGATTTCGTTTGTCACCAATTCATCGACTACCGCATAGCCGAGTGCCGTCTTGTTTGGAAAGTGATGATACAGTGCGCCCTTGGTTAGGCCTGTATCTGCCAAAATCTTGCTGAGACTGGTTGCCTGAAAGCCATTGCGATGGATTTCGTCGAATGCCGCTCGTAGCAACAACTCGCGTGTCTGATTTGATTTTCTGGTTGTTTCCATACCAACCGGTATGTAACAAAACAAATAAACTTTGTCAAATTATGCAAAAAAAGACCATAAATACAATACTATAAACCGACCGCGCGGTATGTAGGTCCATCATGATTGTGACTGGCATCGATCCATCACCGTTGGCCGGGCGGGCAGACCACCGCCATGGGTGCCATTTTTCAATGCCTTAGCGGCGAGGGCTATAATGCCGGCCGCCATAGCGCTACCAAAGGTCCTTATCTGCATGAACTCAGCCCGGGGTAACACCAGTGGCCTAACCCAACCCAAGCGGCCAGACTTCTATTCACTCAAGCTCGAGCCTGGTTATCTTCACCCCCGTTATTGGTTGACCTGGGCGGGATTAGGGCTATTCCGTCTAAGCGCATTGCTCCCCCTCGGCGTCAGTCGTTGCATTGGTGCCACCTATGGTTGGCTATTTTTTCTGCTCAACCGCAAACGCCGTCGTATTGCCGGTACCAACCTAGGCATGTGTTTTCCTGATCTCAACCATCGGCAACGCGAGCGTTTACTACGCCAGCATTTCGTGTTGACCGGGCAGAGCTATATTGACCTTGGCTTTCTAGCGTGGGCGTCAAAATCAAGACTCGAACGCAAAATAAGTATCGTCGGTCTGGAAAATCTGCGCCTACAACTGGGTCATGGTAAGAATGTCATTCTACTGGCGCCTCACTGCGTTGGCATAAACTTCGGTACCGTCATTGCCAAAGAGCATGACCAGTTCTCAATGTTCAAGCCGCCACGCAACAACTTGCTGAACTGGTTGCTCAACAAAGGGCGTATGCGCTTTGGTTGTCGTCTGCTCATGCGAAACCAAGGTATGCGACCGGTTGTGCGCGCCCTGCAGCAAGGCATGATTTTCTACTATATTCCAGATGAGGATTTTGGGCCCGGCCGCTCGGTATTCGCGCCGTTTTTTGGCGTCCAAACCGCGACCCTCGCCACGCTAGGAAGACTGGCAGATCTCACTGACGCGGCCGTGCTACCGTTCTTTGTGTCCCTGCTGCCAGCAGGCCGAGGTTATCAAGTAACCTTGGGGGCGGCGCTAGAGGATTTTCCAACTGGCGATCGCAACAAGGATACCACCCGCATGAATCAAGTATTGGAAGAAAGCATTCGCGAAATGCCAGCGCAATATATGTGGACTCTCAAGCTGTTCAAGACTCGTCCCGATAATGGCCATTCCCCCTATTCCTAAGAAAGGCCGACTGAAGTTTTTCTTGCACCCACGACACTGGCACCGCTGGTTGGGTGTTGGTGCAATGCGTGCAGTCAGCCTATTGCCGTTGCCGATGTTGGCATGGGGCGGCGGTAGTTTGGGTGCGCTGCTTTATTACATACACCCCAGCCGTCGGCAAATCGCGACGATCAATATTCGTAAATGCTTTCCCGAGCTGACGGCGGCAGCACAAACACAAATGGTAAAACGCCATTTTCGTGTCTTTGGTCAGACGCTACTTGATATGGGGATCGCCTGGTGGGCATCGCCGCAGCGCTTGCGTCGATTGGTCACGACACATGGCCGCCAACATTATGACCGCGCGGTAGCCGATGGTAGGAACATTATTTTACTCGTGCCGCATCTTGTTGGCTTGGAGATAGGCGGTGTTCGAATATCGCTGGATCATCCGATTCTGGGATTGATTAGGCACGTCGACAACGAGGTCTTGCGTCTAGTAATGGAAAAGGGGCGCTCGCGATTCGGCTTTACCCTCATGGAGTACAATAAACCGATGATTTCATTGGTAAAACAAATCCGCGAGGGTTTACCGATCTACTATCTACCCGATCAGGATCCGCGTAAACGTAAACCTGCCTTTGTACCCTTTTTTGGAGTTTCCACCGCCACCCTCACGACTCTAGGACGGTTGACGAAACTCACCGATGCGGTTGTCATTCCCTGCTACTGCCGCCAGCTACCGGGAGGTAAGGGCTATGAAGTGGCGTTCAAGCCGCCGCTAAAGGACTTTCCGACTGATAACGCAGTGAGCGACGCCGAGCGAATGAACCGCGAGATCGAACGGGTAGTGCGAGAGATGCCCGAGCAATACTTTTGGCTACACAAGCGTTTCAAGACGCGCCCCGCCGGCGAAGCGAGTTTCTATCCAAAAGAAAAACGACGATAGTAGTTTCAAGCTCGACGGCAACATGATCAGATCAATAGCAATCGACGGGGGATGGCGATGAAATTGCGCACAGGTGATGCATGGACGCCGGCGGATAAGTATGGTCAATCGCTTAAAGGATTAAGCGTAAACCTGCTCGTATGCGACATCGACAACGCACTAGTGTTTCAGCGCGAGGTGCTTGATGCGACGGTGGTCTACAACGATCCCGATATAGCAGTACTGAAAGGGTTCGGTGCGGAGTGGATGCTGCACGCGGACCATACGTATGATGAGCATGCGATGCAAAAGGTCATTACCGGTGTCGATCAACGGGGCGCAGGCCTAGAATTGAGGCTGCACGGTTGCGACCCTGACCAGGCAGAAGTGGCGGCTCGGCGTTTAGGTTTTGAGGTGTTGGCGGCCGCAACCGACAAGGAGGCGCACGGTTTGCGTGAAGCCTTTCTTATCGATCCGGACGGTTACGTATGGGTGCCTGATGTGCCTTTGCGAGTTTGATCTGTCCGTCGGAACTATTGGCATTCGTTTGAGCCGCTGGATTAGAGTATTGTGCATTCGAGGGCAACGAATGAGGTCGACATGACGCCCGAAGATATCTTGTCCTATGCACCTCTTGTGCTGAGCCAGGCACAGCGCCAGTGTTACTTTGAGACCGGCTACTTCATCATCAAAAGATTTGTAGCATGAAATATAACGTCATTTCAGCTGACTGCCATATCGATCTCGTCTGGCTTCCGCCTGACCTGTTTACCGCCAACGCATCCCCGACATTGAAAGAGCGCATGCCCTATGTCACCGACGGGGAGAAGGGACCTCAGTGGGTGACTAAGAAAGGCAGTTACTTTGGGTTAATGAATGGCATGGGGTCCGGAGGGCGTGAGTATATTCCCGGCCAGATTCAGCGCTCCGATCGGATGGCCGCCACCGATCTCTATGAAGATGGAAAAAAGGGTGTTCGCCGCATTACAGATCCTAAACTGCGGCTCCAGGACCAGGATCTCGACGGTATCCAAGGCGAAGTCATCTACGGGATCCTCGGCGCTGGCATGCGGCTGAATGATCCCGAGGCTGCCACGGAAGTTGCGCGTATCTACAACGAATGGGTGGCGGAGTTCTGTCAGACACATCCGGATCGTTTTGCCGGTATCGCCTGTATTTCCAATCACAATATGGAACACGCCTTAAATGAAATAGAGCGTGTGGCAAAACGCGGTGTGCTTCGCGGTCTCGAGATCCCACTGGAACACGATATGAGGCCCTTATGGGATCCATACTGGGGACCGCTGTGGGCGGCTGTCAACGAATCGCGATTGCCGCTGCATTTCCATACGATCGGTGGCGGGCGGCCTGATACGAGCGGCTACCCACCGCTTGTACAACGCCAGGCGTGGGCCGTTTACATCACTGGTTTTCAGATCCAGATGGCCCACGTACTGATGGCCATGATCTATTCGGGCGTGCTGGAGCGGCATCCGGATCTGACGCTCGTCATCGGCGAAAGCGGTATCGGTTGGATCCCCTATGTTCTTGAGCACATGGATCTAGAATGGGAGGACCAGTTCAAGGACCTCACGTTGACCATGAGACCGAGCGAGTACTGGTACCGACAGTGCAAAGCGACTTATCAGTCGGACAAGGTCGGGATTAAACTGCTCGACCATCTGGGGGCGGGAAATATCATGTGGGGTTCTGACTTCCCGCACCCGGATGGGGTATGGCCGGATTCCCAGGAGTTTATTCAGGCCGAACTGGGGCACTTGCCCGAGGAAGTGCGTTACAAGATCGTTTGTGAAAACGCGGCGAGGCTCTACGGCTTTCCGCTGACCGATGATCCCTCGTGAGACAGATGTCGTTGTGGTCAGCGCTGGCAACGCCGCTGTCTGCGCAGCGCGCTCGACGGACCCACTGAGGCAATCGAAATCTGAGGTTGCTCACCCTAGATTTCAGGGCAGGGCGAAGGCCGCTGAGCTCCGCCACTTCGTGGCCAGATCAGGGCAAGGACCGTCTACGTATTAAGCGATTGGTAAGGAGAGGCGGCGAACTAACCCCAGAGTTGCTTCAGTCGCTTGTCGCGCCCACAACCATAACGATAAATCTTGTAGCGAACTGGATTCTTTAAATAGTAATCCTGGTGATATTCCTCAGCCGGATAAAACTCCGACGCCATTGTAATTTGGGTGACAATCGGTGCTTCGAATGGTTTTGTGGATTCAACCTCTCGCTTCGATTGTTCCGCTAGATCTTTTTGTTTCTCGTTGTGATGAAAAATTTCAGCTCGATATTGACTGCCCGCATCACAGAACTGACGGTTAGGAGTGGTGGGGTCGATATTGCGCCAAAGGACCTTGAGCAATTCAGCGTAAGTAACCTTGGCCGGATCATAAACGATCTGTACCGCCTCGGTGTGACCGGTGCCGCCGGCCGATACCTGTTTATAGGTCGGATTTTTCTTGTCGCCGCCGATATATCCGGACGTGGTCGAGATTACACCTTCCACCTTATCGAAATCGGCTTCCACACACCAAAAACAACCACCGGCGAATGTGGCAGTTTCGACTTCACTGGGGCTGGCAGCATGAACAGCGCCAGTACCCACAATCAACGCGGTTATCAGTGACAAGCCCCAAAAAGTGGGTGTTTTCATTACCATTTCTCCCAAGTTTTTCTGGATAATCGCTCCCTGAGACCGGGGGCGGGCGCTTTGGTTCAGTGTGGCCAGCCTAAAACACCTATGAGAAGGGTGCGAACACCCCATACTTGGTCATAGCTAGGACATCATGGCTAAAGATACTAACAAATTGGCAGTGGTGACTGGAGCCGGTTCCGGCATCGGCCGAACGGTGGCGCTCGCATTGAGTCATAAACGGCTGACAGTGCTGGCGGCCGGACGTCGTTTGCAACCACTAAAGGAGACGGCTGATATTGCGGTGAGTGGCGTAAAGCCAGTAAGTGCCGACGTGGCGACTGCGGCTGGCTGTGCGGCCATTGTCAGTGAGCTCGGTGAAGATAGGGTACATTTTCTCGTACACGCGGCCGGCACCATGCCGATACAACGACTCACCGATATCACTCCTGAAACCTGGCGTCAGGTCATGGCCACCAATCTGGACGCTAGATTGCACTTAACCCAAGCACTAATCCCCAACCTGACTCCTGGCGGGCGTGTGTTGTTCATAGGATCGATGTCGGCGACTAAGGCACGTAAGGGCTCAACTGCTTATTGCACCTCGCTGGCCGCTTCATTTATGTTGCAGGAATGCTTAAAGCTAGAGCTAGCGCAACACGCAATCTTGGTAACCAATGCCATCCCTGGCCCGGTAAACACTCGTATGCTTCAGGTTGGCATGGCGGCGGATGTGGATGTTTTCCCGGATAGCGCCGAATACGGCGCCTTGCGTAAGGAGGGAAAACTTATTGAGCCTGAAACGGTTGGCCGTTTTTACGCCTGGCTGCTTACCCAAACTGACGACCAAAGCTATAGCGCCAACCAGTGGGACATCCGAGACGAGAGCCATCATGATGCCTGGATTGGCTCGCGTGGTTTATATGATGCACCCTAAGTGTATTCCGACCATTGGATGAAATTGCACGACACCTGTGTGAGTGATGTTTGAGCGACGCCTAAGGAGTTGGACTGGTTTAGTACTGGCGGCGTATGTCATTTCGCATTTGACAAACCATACGCTGGGACTGTTGTCGCTCGACATGATGGAGTGGTTTCGTCGTCTCAACGCCTCACTTTGGCAACACCCGGTTGGGACTGTCGCACTCTATGGTTCACTGCTGACGCATTTTCTGCTCGCACTTTGGTCTCTATATCGGCGTCAGACCTTGCGTATGCCCCCGTGGGAAATGACACAATTTGCCCTTGGCCTATTACTTCCATTTTTGTTGGCTGCACACGTAATCGGAACACGCATCAATCAGGTCTTGCTCGAGTTCGATGTTACCTATCCATATGTAGTCACAATTTTGTGGAACGATCCTAGGTACTCGATTCAACAACCGATTTTGGTTCTAGTGATGTGGGGCCACTTGACGGTTGGTCTGCATTTCTGGCTACGCATCAAGCCCTGGTACGAAAGGTTGGTGCCCTATCTCTATGGGCTCGCGGTGTTGCTGCCGGCGATGGCATTACTCGGATTTGTACGGGCCGGTCTTGAAACCGATGAGTTAATCACCGATCCAGATACAGTGAGCGCGATTTTTGCCGGTTGGAACGCAGCCACGCCAGAACAACAAGCACTGATCATTGGCCTAGAAGCCAAGGTGCTGGCATCACTTGTTTTAGTTTTGCTCGGGGTGCTCGTGGCCAGGCAGATACGACAGCTGTTAAGAGATCGTCACTCGTCGTACCAAATCTCGCACCCGTCGGGACAGGTAGTTTCCGCGCCTATCGGCCAGACGATATTGGAAGCGATGCGGGCTGCCGGTATTCCGCATGCCTCTGTGTGTGGCGGACGCGCGCGTTGTACGACCTGTCGGGTGCGCGTGGGCGACGGTATCGACGATCTGGCTGAGCCATCGGCAATGGAATCAGCTGCACTACGTCGCATTGGTGCGGCTCCTAGCGTGCGCCTAGCCTGTCAAACGCGGCCGCGGCGGCATGTGTCGATTACGCCGCTGGTGCCGGCACGGGCGAGCGCGCGGGCCGCATACCGACGGGGCGGTGTGCAGGGTCATGAACAACAAGTGGCGACGATGTTTATCGACCTTCGCGGGTCGACAAAGCTAGGCGAAGAGCGGTTCCCTTATGACGTTGTTTTCATTCTGAACCAGTTCTTTGCAGAAATGGCCGCTAGCCTGCAGGCAACGCGTGGTCACTACGCACAGTTTTCGGGTGATGGACTTATGGCCTTATACGGTTTGGAATCGGGGATAGAAGACGGCTGCCGTGACGCACTCAAGGGCGCGGTTGATATGAACCGCAGGCTGATGGCGCTCAATGAACGATTAGGTGTGGAGTTGCGTGAACCTCTGCGCATTGGCATCGGCATTCACTGTGGTGAAGCCATTGTCGGTACCATGGGACCGCCGTCGTCGCCGAATTTATCGGCCATTGGCGACAACATCAATATTGCGGCCAGGCTTGAGGCGCTCACCAAGGATTATGACTGTACGCTCGTGGTATCCGCGGTGGCGGCTCAATGCGCGGGTGTGGATCTATCAAGGTTTCCGGCGCACCAGGCCAGGGTGCGAGGCCGCGATGAGCCGGTAGACGTTTATGCGATATCCGATCCAGCCGAGATTTCTGGCGATATCGTTGACCGACAACCCGCTGCCGTGAAGAACTCACAGTGAGTAATTTACGACATGAGTAACGGATTTCTCCAAATAGCTGTCAGCGGTCGCGCCGACGAACGAGGTTTCCAGCATGGTCGAATTCTGGCAGACCGTATCGAGCGTACGGTGGAATTCTACACTCGCATTTTTGGTCAATCCGCTTCAGTGCTGGTCGAGTTAGCAAATCATTTCAAGCAAAAGATTCGCGAGTTCAATGGCGAGTATGCGACAGAAATCGAGTCTATCGCCGAGGGCGCCGGCCTAGATGCGTCGTATATCTATGTGCTTAATGCCAGGAGCGAACTTCTTTCGCTCAAAACCAACGAGTGCACGGCCATCTATTTCCAGAAAGCGGGGATACTAGGGCAGAACTGGGACTGGGCCAGTGTTCTCGAACCGCTGACCGTACTTATGCGGATCGAACATCCCAATGGGCACGTGATTCAGATGATCACTGAACCGGGCATTATTGGCAAAATCGGTTTGAACTCGAGCGGGATCGGTGTGTGTTTGAACATATTGAGGATCAAAGGACGGCTCGATGGACTGCCTGTGCATGTGCTGTTGCGGGCGATTCTAGATTCGCAAAGCATCGATGAAGCAAAGATTGCCGTAGAAAAAGCCGGTCACGGCAAAGCAAGCAATATTCTCGTCGGTGATCAGCATGGCAACTGCTTCGATATTGAGTTTGCTCGGGACAGATCATTGACTATTGGGCCCCAGCAAACGTTTGTGCACACGAATCACTACATTGGTGAGCACATCAATCCTAATGCTGGCATATTTCGTTGTTCATATGCGCGCAAACAAACGGCGGAGGAAAAGATTAAGGCCTTGACCACACACTCGGTCGAAGACATGAAATCGATCCTGCTAGATCGATCGCATGGAGAATTCCCGATAAACAGACGATATACTCCAGATGACGTGATCGAGGAGATGGGGACTGTATGCTCTGTCATCATGGATCTACCCAACCAGACTATCCATCTTAAAAGGGGCCACAGCGTAGACACCGATTTCTCGCGTTACACACTCTAGATTCCAGCTACAAACCAAACGCCCGCCTTGCCCGACTTTCGCACGGATGAACACACCCGCCCACGCTGTTTTGAATCTGCTCGTTCTCGGTGGTGGGCGCCGGCATATATTGTGGTTGCCAATTTTCCTAGGTTCATTGCTGCCCGATGTTCCGATGCTTCTGTTTTATTTCTGGCAACGGGTAATCCTGCGTGAGCCAGAGTCCTATATTTGGTCGCATCTATATTTTCAACCGAACTGGCAGATATTCTTTGACATCTTTAATTCCTTCCCGCTCGTTATTGTCGGTCTTGTCGTTGCATATTGGATGCGTTCTGCCTGGCTGCAAGTGTTTTTTCTCAGCATCGGCCTTCATTGCATGACTGATCTTTTGCTTCACCACGACGATGCCCATCGACATTTCTTGCCACTGTCTCATTGGCGACTACTAAGCCCGGTTTCCTATTGGGATCCCAGGTACTATGGCCAGTATGTTGCGTGGGCCGAAATGGCGTTGGTACTGGTGGGTTCGGTTATTCTCTTCCGACGTTACGAATCACGTGCCGCCAGAGCCTTGGTAGCCGTGACGCTTGTGACCTATCTTTGCTACCTGGTCTACGCCCTTACCGTTTGGGCCACCATAGACGGAGCACAATAATGCCATCAAAACCGGCCTCATCGGGTTCGGTAGTCTCACTTTGGCGCTACCCCATCAAATCCATGATGGGCGAGGAATTGAACTCGGCCGCTGTTACAGAACATGGCCTGCGCGGCGATCGTGCATATGCCCTCATTGATGTTTCTAGCGGCAAGGTGGTGAGTGCCAAAAACCCGCTCAAGTGGGCGCGAATGTTTGATTGTCGTGCCGCTTACACCGATAACCCCAATGCCACTACCGCCGTGCGCATTAGCCTACCTGATGGCACTGAAGTAACGAGTACCTCCGATAGTATCAATCATGTACTTTCAAATGTTTTCGATCGCGAGGTGCGGCTTGAGAGCGTCGTACCGGAGGCGCCGAGTTTTGAGGAGTACTGGCCGGATACCGATGGCCTACCTTACCGAAACACGGTTACCGACGAGCTCCTGGCTCCGGGAATGTTCTTCGATGGTGCGACCGTGCATGTACTGACGACAACGACTTTGGATTGGTTGCGACGACTATATCCCGATGGGCGTTTCGAGGCGCGTCGGTTTCGTCCCAACATCGTTGTTATGCCATCATCGACGCAGACCGGCTTTATCGAAAATACCTGGATAGGTCGCACGGTTGCTATCGGCGATGATGTACGCCTGCACATAACGCGTCCATGCCCCCGGTGTGTCATGACAACGATGGCGCAAGGCGATTTGCCCAAGGATCCGGGTATCCTACGCGCGGCAGCGAAACACAACGAATTGAACGTGGGTGTGTATGCTGCGGTATCGCGCGCCGGCACCGTCAAACGGGGTGATACCGTCGTGCTTGAGTGATGCCCTACCGCGTTATCTTATTGTGGGCAGCTAGCGCGCTAATCGTTTCCATTCTAGTGTTTCTAGTCTATGGATATTACGAGAATGGTGTGCCGACGATTGCAAATATAAGAATCGATCTTCTTATAATCATCCCGGCGATGCTGGTTAACTTCATTATTGTTTTCGTTGTGTTGCTGTGTCGGAAGAGACTCGATCGGCCAAAGCACTAGCCGCCTTGTTGTAACAGCCGGTATTCGTTTAGTACTTGTTTTAGATAGCGTGCCTTTGCGGTGTTGGATGGAAGTTCTGCCGCCGTTTGCTCATAACGCTCGATGTTATCCTCTCTTAGCACTGGCAAGAGCTGACGTGCTACAACTTGCGAGGCGTAGTGTCCACCCGTTTTCAGGGTTTCGATAAGAAAGTCATCGGTAGCACGGTAATCGTTTGGGTAGCGCGGCAATTCAACCATAGCGAGCTCGAATAGCCGCGCATCATGGTGGTCTCTTAATGCACTCATTATCGCCTGCGCGTTCCCATCCCTTGGCGGCATGCTACCCATGAGCACCAGGCTTTGTTCTTGCACGCGTCCGTCTGGAAACGACAGAAACTGTTTTGCTATTTCAACTAATTCTTCGTTGCTAACGGTTTGTTGGCGCGTTAGTGCTGTAAGTCGATCAAGGCGTTCAGTTATTTGTTGGGCAACAAAGAAATGGGCGGCACGAGCATCCGACTCAGGCGTAACACAGTCGCTACGGAAATAGCATTCTTGATAGTCTTTGAGCTCATTCAGTAGGTTTCTCGTCGTCGGTGCGATACGAACCGGAGCAACTGGCTCAGGATTGACGATAGAGGTTTCGTTGGATTGCGGCTTCGCGATCGCGCTATTCGTTTCTGTGACAATCGATTCTTTCGGCCGTCCAACTGTCGTAGGCGGGTTATATGCAATACTCGCCATTGCGACGATGGCTACCACCACGAGGATCAAGAACGACCAACGTTTCATTGCTCAATCCCAGATAATAAAGCGCTCCTCGATCCAACCTTCCTGACCACTATCGTCCACGCGCAGTCGTACCCAACCATTCAGGTTGTTGTCGAGTTCAGTCACATGCGATTGGCGCCAACCACACCCAAATCTTTGACACCAGGAATCGTAGTACCCACCGATTACATAGCCGCTGCTCTTGCAGCTCGTCTCCGCACATTCTCTCAAGGATGTCCACCAGATGGTATCGCTAGCTCGACCAGTCCTAACGAAGACGATGGGTGCGCTCGTAAGATTGGCCCATTGAGCCAACGTAGCGTCCGGTAGCAGTCGACCGCCGTAGATGTAGCCAGTGGCGCCGGCGTATTCGATACCATAATAGACTTGATTGCTTGGCCCTTTAAACTGTGTGGTTAACACTTGACTCACAGTGTCTTGGGGCACAACGGTGATCAAGCTCCCAGCCGGTGTGTTTCGCAGATTGATGCCGCCACCTGTGACTATCTCGATCCAATCGTTCGGGCGTGCGATTATGGTTTCAAACGGTAGGTTGGTTGACGGTAGCGCCCATGACGAATGATCGGAAACGCTACCGGCGTAGATATAGCCTTCAGTGTTCTGATGCCGAACTCGGTAATAACGGTATAACTGGTTTTCGTCCCGTACCTCAAAATCTATGATCTGATAGTGTTGGCCCTGGATGGTGGTAGCGAGCCAGGCACCGCCTGGCGTGGCCCGCAGATTGATAGCTAGCTGGGTTTGTAATACCTGACCGACCGCAAGCAGTCCTCCCACATGGCTGTTGCAATCGTGTCGATCAAATCGTTGTTGCGGTAGGCCTTCGTAGTCTTCAGGCGCAAGGGTCAGTTGACCACCGGCAATCGAAACGTTCTGGCTCTTAGCAAGACATACCGCGTCGCGTTTGTCATCGGTGCAATGCAGTGTATTGTCGTTAAAGACACACACTTCGCCCGACGCTATCTCTAGCAACTTTCCACTCAGGCGTTGCGTATCATCGCTACCCGGTGGGCAGTTTTCATTTCCTTCTACCAAACATACAACGTCAATGGGGCTGGCAGCGTTGGGGTCTGTGATATGCTGATTCCAGCCTTGTGCATCATATTTCTGGACAAAGTTCTGATCGTTTTGGGCCCAGACATGATTCGGATCCGTCCATCGGCAGATCTGATTGGGGCCGCCGTTGTAAGCAGAGTAAGCAGACCGTGTGCGTGAACGCCATTGGGTTGTCGATGAAACACACGATGCAGTGACGGCGCGTTGCCATTCGGTATAGAAAATCTCCAGCGCATAGATCATGTTTTCGATTAATTGCCAACCCTTGCCTTCATTGATTGCTGTGAAGTGCCAGCGATCATCGACTTGCATCATGCCGTGGCCATGCCCCGAGTCACCACGTACCATTTTTATTCTACTGTCGGTCGCATTGCGATAATGACTCCAGAATGTTTCCTGGTGAGCAACCGCGAAGATTGCATATCGCCACGCCTGTTTCTCAGCCGCACTCGCATTCGGTTTGCGTATTGATAAATAGTAATCTGAGGTATCACGGATGACGCTATTCAGAGACTCCATATAACGACTCGTTTCCACGGGTTGCCCCGCAAGGTCATTGAAGATTACCGGTGCGAATTGTCGCTGAACGTAGGCTGGTTCCCCAAAGGGTTGGACGTCACAAGCGTACGGCACGCGTCCGAAAACCCAGGCGCCGCCGACACGATTTTCGCAACGCCAGAAGTCGCTGGTGTCGTTAAATGCATGACTTGAAGGTATGCTAAGCGCGAAAAGTACGAGGGCGAAGAGTTTTGTCTTGCTTATCATTAGTTAGCCCGTTGGGGTTTCTTTGCTGCAAACTGAGGATACTATACCGTTTCCCGACGGTAAGACGGAGCGCGCAACCGATGACCGGTCGCGTAGTCCAGATGAGGTATCTCTGACCGATGGTCGTGGGAGGTCCCAATATGCTTCTAGAAGGATCATGTCATTGCGGCGCCGTTAGTTTTCGATTGCGTTCGGCCCATCCCTATCCGTTTAACCTTTGTTATTGTTCCATTTGCCGCAAGACAGCGGGTGGCGGGGGCTACGCCATTAATCTCGGCGGCGATGCCGATACCTTGGAAATCGATGGCCGCGATCATGTACGCATCTATCAGGCGAAGATCCGGGACCGAGAAACCAACACCGTGCGTGAAAGCCCCGCACAACGCAGCTTTTGTAGTGTGTGTGCCAGTGTTCTGTGGGTATGGGATCCGCGGTGGCCCGAGCTTATACATCCTTTTGCGTCCGCTATCGACACTGAGTTGCCAATGCCGCCCGAACGTACGCATTCGATGTTACATGCCAAGCCATCATGGGTAGTGTTACAAGCCGATCAACAAGACAAGACGTTTGCTGATTATTCAGAAGAGGCCATTGCTGATTGGCACGAACGTTTCGGGCTAGTGCAGAAATAGTGACAAAAAAAGTCTATGACACAAACTGGGCGAGCTCGGAAGAAGTCAGCGATATTCTAGCGCTGCTACAACGGCACGCTATTTCTCATTACGAGACGCCAAAAGGTGTCTTTGGTCTCTCTATCGGCGCGATTTGGGTGGAGGATGACTCAGATTACGACACGGCACGGCAGATCATTGAGGAATACGATAAGGCGCGTGCACTACGCGTGCGTCAGCAATATGAATCTGCACCCCAGGGTACCGGCCTCGTTGCTATCCTCTTAAATGTACGAAGACTGATTGTAGAGAGGCCACACCAAGCGTTTTTATACTTGGTAATAGTCGCTGGGTTGATTGCGATTCATTGGTGGTTTTTCAAAGCACTCTCCGGTTGAGTGCCCTAGGAGAGAAAAGAGTAAGTGGTGAATCCTCGAGAAGACCGCAACAAGATTCCGCCAAGCTTAACCAAGGCTAGGCTGCTAGAGGGTGTAACCGAGCTGTGCCAGCGTGATCCAGATCTAAACAAGATTGTCGTAACAATCGGTCCACCACCCATGTGGGTGCGCAAACAAGAATTTTCCACCCTCGTCTACATAATCCTCGAGCAGAAGGTTTCAATCGTATCGGCTAAGGCGGTCTATCAGCGACTTATGGATGTAATGGAGACGCCTACGCCACGGGAATTCCTTGTGCTAAGCGACTCCGAGCTTAAGTTAACCGGCTTTAGTCGTCAGAAGATGCGCTATTGTCGGTTGTTGGCGGAGTCTATTTTGGCAGGAGCGCTCGACTTATCTGCACTTCGCCGCATGTCCGATGACGCCGCGCATGCCAAGCTCACGTCATTGAAAGGTATTGGCCCTTGGAGTGCCGATGTCTATTTGTTAAGCGCGTTACGTCGGCCGGACATTTGGCCTAGTGGAGACATTGCATTAGCAGCCGCGGCGCAACGCGTAAAACGCCTATGGTCGCGGCCTACGGCGCAGAAGTTGGAGATACTGGGCAGGCGTTGGATGCCTTGGAGATCGGTTGCAGCGCGCCTGCTCTGGCATCACTATCTGAACTCACCTAAATGACGGTTTCCAACTGCTTTCCTCGCAATCAATGGCTGGATCACGCCGTGTAAGTTTTTGTTTGGTTTTCGCCCCGGTAGTACATCGTTGCCGTAGGTGACATGCAAGGATGCATTAATGCCGCGGGCGCAGGATGCGCAGGAGCGGCCGACACGACATATAGAAAGGGTTGTGGTTTTTTTAAGGAGCTATTTTTGTAAGCGTTTCAAAAATACCCGCATCTCCTTAACGGCTTGCACGTCTCCCTTTTTCTCGGCTACCTCGATCCCAGTTTCGTACGCCTCAATCGCTTCCGGGTTTCTTCCCGCTGAGGCAAGCGCTTTGCCTAGCGACTTCCACGCAGCCGAATAACCGTGGTCAAACTCCACTGCCTTTGCTAGGTGTTCGACGGCCTTATCAAACTCCTTTAGCTTTAAATATTCGTTACCCAGACCATAGCGTACCAAGGCGTTGTCTTGGCCACGGCGTAACATGGTTTCAAGATTATCGATCAGGGCCATGTTTAAGCACGCCAAAAGCTTGGTGTCAGCAACACCAACAGCGTGAACAATTCTAACCGTCCCAGCAACATGGCGAAGCACAGCACCCATTTTCCGGTTGACGACAGCTCCGTATAGTTAGCGCTTACTGCACCGAGCCCAGGACCGAGATTATTCAAACAGGCAGCGACGGAAGAAAAGGCGGTTACCAGGTCGACACCCGTACCCGTCATTACCAGTGCTAGTATGCCGAAGCTAACTACATAGAGTACAAAGAATCCCCACACCGCGCTGATAATTCGATCGGCCATGGGTTTGCCGCCTACCTTAATCAGCATCAGCGCATCGGGGTGTATGAGACGGAAGATTTCACGCAATCCTTGTTTGTATAGCAACACTGCGCGAATGACCTTCATACCGCCAGCCGTAGATCCTGCACAACCACCAACAAAACTGGCCGTGATCAAAAGAACAGGCAAGAACAGTGGCCACCAATGAAACCCAGTGGTAGCGAAACCGGTAGTGGTGGCAATGGATACTGACTGGAATATACCGTGCCGCACTGCGAGCACCCAATCGTCATAAGCCTGATTTAAGATCAAGACACCGGCACTGATAGTCGCCACCACGAGTAGCATGTACACATAAACGCGCACTTCGGCGTCAAAGAAGTAAGGTTTAACGCTTCGCCCGTGCCACGAATGAAAATGCAACGCGAAGTTAATACCTGCCAATAACATGAAGACGATTCCTACGCTGTCGATGGCAGGGTTATCAAAGTAACCAAAGCTTAGGTCGTGGGTTGAGAAACCACCGATGGCGATCGTCGAAAAACTGTGGGAGATCGCATCGAATAGGCTCATGCCCGCAAGCCAATAGGCAGATGCGCACGCCACGGTGAGACCCAAATAAATGTACCAGAGTGCCTTAGCAGTTTCTGTAATGCGCGGCGTGAGCTTGTTGTCCTTGATAGGCCCTGGTGTCTCGGCCCGGTACAACTGCATCCCACCGACCCCCAACATGGGCATGACCGCCACTGCCAACACAATAATCCCCATGCCACCAAACCACTGGAGTTGTTGCCGGTAGTAAAGGATTGATTTCGGTAAGTCATCAAGCCCAGTCAATACTGTCGCCCCGGTTGTTGTAAGGCCTGATGCGGATTCGAAAAACGCGTGGGTAAACGTCATTTCGGGTTTGTCAGCCAGGGCAAATGGCAGCGCACCGAACAGTGCGAGTAACACCCAGAACAAGGTGACGATGACGAATCCGTCACGCACACGCACCTCCCTGCTTTTAGCGCCGACCGGCATCCACAGCACCAATCCAGTTGTCAAGGTGATACCAAAGGCGATAACGAAGGCGAGGCTGGCGCCATCTTCGTAGTACAGCGAAACCGCTATGGGCGGTAACAGGGTGCTGCTGAAGAAAATCAGCAACCGCCCCATGACGCGCTGAATGGTGAGGAAATGCACGTCGTCAGACGAACCTATAATCGACTTGGAACAAGCGTTCCACTTGCGGGATGTGCTTCTTGTCCATCAGAAACATGATTACGTGGTCATTCGGTTCGATGACCGTATCGTGATGGCAAATGATTACCTTTTTCTTACGTACGAGTGCGCCAATAGTCGTGCCGCGTGGCAACTTGATATCGCCGATGGCGTGCCCAACCACGCGCGACGAAGAAGTGTCTCCATGGGCAATCGCCTCCATTGCTTCGGCCGCACCTCGGCGTAGCGAATGCACCGCGACTACGTCACCACGCCGCACATGGGCTAAGAGGCTGCCGATGACGGCCTGCTGTGGGGAAACGGCGATATCGATATTAGCACCGCTCTCGACCAAATCGACATAGGCCGGACTCTTTATTAGCGACATAACCTTACGCGCACCCAGGCGTTTCGCGAGCATGGCTGATAATATGTTGGCCTCGTCATCGTTGGTAATCGCGCAGAATATGTCCGTGTCTTCTACGCCCTCTCTGAGGAGGAGATCCTCGTCGGCGGCGTTGCCTAGCAACACAATGGTCTTGTTGAGTTCCTCGGCCACACTGCGTGCGTGGGCCGCGTCTAACTCGATGATTTTCGTCAAATAGTTTCCTCGCTCAAGTGAGGAAGCCAACCGACGTCCGATGTTGCCAGCGCCGGCGATCATAATTCGCTTGACGCGTTTATCGAGCTTGCGCATCTCGCTCATCACAGCACGGATGTGTTTCCTGGCGGCGAGGAAGAAGACTTCATCATCGGGTTCAATAACCGTGTCGCCGTCTGGAACGATCGAGCGATCACCACGATAGATGGCGGCGACACGCGCTTCGATGCCAGGGAGATGATCGCGCATCGTACGCAACTCGTGCCCGACCATGGGACCACCGTAAAACGCCTTCACTGCGACCAGTTCGACCAGTCCGCCGGCAAAGTCCAGAACCTGCAAGGCACTCGGATACTCAATTAGTCGCTGAATATGGCTGGCGACAATCTGCTCTGGGCTGATAATGACATCAACGGGTATCGCCTCCTGGGCGAAAATCTCTGGATGCGAGAGAAACTCAGCCGCACGGATACGGGCAATCTTGGTCGGCGTGTGAAACAAAGAATATGCGATCTGGCAAGCGGTCATATTTGCTTCATCGCTACTCGTGACCGCAAGGATCAGATCCGCGTCTTCGGCCCCGGCCTGGCGTAGGGTTTCAGGATGGGAGGCGTGCCCGACCACCGTGCGCAGATCCAGTCGGTCCTGAATTTCCTGCAACCGATTCGCATCGGTATCCACCATGGTGATGTCGTTGTCTTCCGTTACAAGATTTTCGGCGACCGACAGACCGACCTGACCACCACCGAGAATGATAATCTTCATGTTCTTATTCTTGGTAACTCAGAGCTATTTTTGTCGTGATGATTTGGGATCAATCCCGAGGCTTTTCAGTTTACGGTAGAGGTGAGTGCGCTCCATATTTGCTAGGGCCGCCAATTCACTTACATTTCCACGTGTGCGCTTCAAATGGTACTCAAGATAAGCCTTTTCAAACTGGTCCCGGGCGGCGCGAAGTGGGAGATTAAAAACCGACTCGGGGATTTCTTTGGTACTTGCACCGCGATCGCTAAGCGTGCGCTCGACCTCCGGTTCGCCAATCTCTACGTCACGATTGAGAATCAGTAGTCGCTGCACCATGTTTCTAAGCTCACGCACGTTTCCTGGCCAAGAATAGTTTCGTAGTTGATTGGTTGCTGGCGTTGAGAACTTGCGGAACGGCAATCGTTCTTGTTCTACCATCCAATCGCGATAAAAGTTAATGAGCTCGGGTACATCTTCACGATGTTCTCTTAGCGGTGGCATGTGTATCGGTATAACGTTTAGCCGGTAGTACAGATCTTCACGGAAACTGCCATCGGCGACCTTTTTTTTAAGATCTTGGCTGCTGGTGGCGATCACGCGCACTTTCATATCGAGTGACCGTGTGCTGCCGACGCGCACAAACTTTTGCTCTGCCAAGACCCCCCCCAACTGTGACTGAGTTGCAGCATCTAGTTCGCCAATCTCATACAGCACCAATGTGCCGCCAGCCGCCTGCTCAAAACTGCCAGCTGTAATGCCGCCTTGGTTTTCATGACCGAAAAGTACCGCCGCGACATTTTTCGCAGGAACCACTGACAAACCAATTTCGACAAACGGCTGATTCGCACGTTCACTTTGCGCATGAAGATAGCGGCTGGCCACCGCCTTGCCGCTACCTGGTTCACCGGTGATGAGCACCCAGCTATCCGTTTTTGCGACCCGCTCTACGTCCTCGCGCAGTCGCTGCATGGTGGCGCTCCGCCCGACCAAGGTCGAGACTGGTTGTGTCCGACGTTGTGGATAGCTGGTCTCATCTGTGTGCTGGGCACTTTGCAGAGCTCGCTCAACCGTTACCAGTAGTTTGCCAATCGACAGCGGCTTTTCAATGAAGTCGCAAGCTCCGAAGCGCGTGGCCTCAACCGCCGTGTCGACCGTACCGTGTCCAGACATCATGACGATAGGCACATGTGGCTTGCCGGTTTGTGACCATTCCTTGAGCAACGATATGCCATCGGTATCCGGCATCCAGATGTCTAGCAATACGAGATCAGGATTTCGGTCCGAGTAGGCCTCACGGGCCGCCGCCGCGTTTTGGGCAGTGACGACCTGATATTGTTCGTCTTCTAGAATTTCTTGTACGAGCCGGCGAATATCGGGTTCGTCATCAACCACAAGGATGCATTCAGCCGTCATGCCCGTTTCTCTTTAAAATCACCGGTTGATCGACTAAGGCCGCCGTTACGTAGCGAAGCAGTTTCACCTATGGGTACCCGAATCGTGATGCGTGCGCCGCTATCGGCAAGGTTCTCCGCGAACAATGTACCACTGTGCTCCTCGACTATTTTTTTGACAATGGCAAGCCCAAGACCAGTGCCCTTGTCATTGGTCGTGACGTAGGGCTCGAACATCTGGTCCATTAGGTTTTCTGGGAAACCAGGACCATTATCTTCAATAACCAGTTCCACAAAACTTTCTCTTGCGTATTCTACTAGACGAGTAATGATACAAATTAAAGGTTTTTCATTACTTGCCAGTGCGTCCCGAGCGTTCAACAGCAGGTTATGCAACACCTGCCGCCAGCGTCCCGGATCGGCAGTGATGTTGGGCAAGTCTGGGTCGAGCCCGAGCTTAATAGCCGGCGGTTTGGTCAGGGTGGGGTGGTTGCGGTCGGTGGACCCCGTTGGGCGTTTTGATGTGTGGCGGCCCCCGTAAAGTTCTGTCACATCCCGAATCAAGTCATTGAGGTCCATGGGTTGTGTCTGCATCTGCGCTGGCCGGGCATAGTCGGAGAAGGCATTGATCATGGATTTCAGTGCGTCTACCTGCTCGACGATGGTACGGGTGGCCCGATCCATGGTCATTTGTTCCGCATGTGCGAGGGCACTCATGCATTTTTGTCGGATACGCTCTGCCGACAGTTGGATAGGGGTAAGCGGATTTTTGATCTCATGCGCGAGTCGTCGTGCGACCTCGCGCCAGGCGGCGTCACGCTCGGCTTGCATCAAGGCGGTGACATCATCGAATACGACGACATAACCACCCTTTCTTCGTTGGATCCGCGGCAACATCGTGCCGCGTACTATCAGCGTTCGTTTGCCCGATTGTCCGGCCAAGATTGCTTCTGTTTGCCACTCAGCCTGACCCTTCTCGCTAGCATCGCGGATTTCATGACAGAAATCTGCAATCTGCGGCTGGGATTTCGAAAGCCAAAGCAGTGATTTTCCTTCGGCTGGCCCTAAATCTATGCGCAGGATCTGCGCCGCCGCGGCATTGTGGGTGCGCAGGCAGTTACGCCGATCAAAAGATAAGACCCCGGAGGAAAGGTGTGCTAATACCGTTTCCAGGTAGGTGCGCTGCATTTCCGCTTCTGCCTGGCTGCGCTTTATTTGGTCCTGGGCATCGTGGATCTTTCGTGTCATGTCGTTAAACGACTGCACCAGTACGCCAAACTCGTCTCGGCCTTGCACCGGCAATTGCTTGCTATAGTCACCCTGTGCGACGGCATGCGTACCAGCGGCGAGATCACGAATTGGTGCCACTAGGCGGCGGGCCGAGAAGATGGCTGCCCATATCGATATCAAGATGGTCAGTAGCGCTACTAGACCGAGCGTCAACGTAAAACCGAATTTCAGGGGACCGCGCAGATAAACCAATTTCTCGTATTCAGCAAACGCTACCTGCACGCTCTGGCCAAGTTTGGCGTAGCGTGTAGGAAGCGGTTGCAAGAGTTGTAAAATGCGGATCGGTGCTCCGACTTCACGGGAGTAGACGGGCACCACCACCCGCAGTTGAAGATCCCCCGCCGCGATCGGATCGAGATTGGCATAGACTTGACCCTGTCGAACTTGAGACAGAATCGTTTCGTTGGGTCGGTCAGGGACCAGCGTACCGGTACTTGGCCCCGCCTGACCGCTCGCGGCAATGATCTCACCGTTTTGCGAGAACAAGGTCAGCTCTGCCACGTCGTGCGTCTCGCGCAAGAAGTCGAGGGCGGGCAACACCAATTTAACCGGTGTGTCTTCAAGTTCCACTGCCGCATCCTGGCCGGTCTTTACCAAATCCTGTCTTATGGCATCGAGTGCGGTGCGACCCAAGAGCAACGCATCATCTAAGGCCTTTTCGGTGCTCACGTCGAACCAACTATCGATGCCCTTGTTTACTGCCTGTAAAGAGAAGAACAGCACCACTGATACGGGAATCACAGCGAGCAACACGAACATGCCAAATAGGCGCAGCGTCAAACGCGAACCCATGACGCGCATGCGAAACTGTACCGCTAGCTGGTATAGGTTTATGAGGATAAGGGTTAGGAGCAGAATGATGCCGGCGATATTGATGACCAGCAGCAAGGAGTACAAACGCCCGAATAGCTCTGAATTCTGGGTCGCCGCGTTCATCATGAAAAGCGCGACCATCAATAATACTGAAAGAACCGCAAGCGGAACTACACCGGTGGCGTAGCGGATTAACGTTGTACGTGCCATTCCGTCCACCCGCTGCTCAAGTGCCAAGCCAGTGATGTATAGGCCACTGGGCGTAGCGGCGCCGGCAGTGATTCAATATCAAGGCTTGCACGTACTTCCACATAATAATTGGAATCGCTATCGAGCTCCCCGTTAAGGGGCAAACTCAGCTCATCAAGCGAACCCATGCTTGTAAGCGCCGACTGCAAGGACACAAAGCTCTCAACCACGGCGGCGTCCGGCCTATGCCCCATCAACAGATATTGGCGCGATAACGCATGGTAACTGATCCGGCGTCGCAACACCCATGTCTGAATACGCGCGTCCCATACCACAGGCCGCTCCCGGTAGAGGTTGATGTCGACTATCACCTCCATGGGGATACCCTTGCTCAGGGCCTCCTCTACCTTGGCGGATAACGTTAAATCGAGCGCACCAGAGAGCACAAGCGCTTCGGCGGCCAGGCGTGGCTCGACGTTTGTCACCGTAAACTCAGCATCGGCTACCGAGGCGCTTAAGACGGCGATTAACGCCGCGGCTGTGAGCCAATTACTTCTTCTGTAGGCACGCATAATAAAACCCATCCATACCCTGTTGTCCCGGTAGCAGCTGGATGCCGAGCTTCATTGGAATACCAATCGGTAGCGATAAAGCAACGGTTGCGGCATCGGCGTGACGGGCCAGAAAAGTGCTGATTTGGCCTTCATTCTCCGCTGCAAGGATCGAGCAGGTCACGTATAAGAGCTTACCGCCGCTGCGCAACAAGGGCCACAGGCCCTCAATGATGTCGGACTGGATGGCGGTTAGCCTGCGCAGATCATCTGTGTTGCGGCGCACCTTAATATCGGGATGTCGCCGCACAACCCCCGTTGCCGAGCAAGGGACATCGGCGAGAATGCAATCGAATTGTTGGTCGTCCCACCAGCTGTCAGGGTTGGCGGCATCACCGACAATAACTGTGGCGTTCAACTGCAATCGGGCTAGGTTCTCCTTAATCCAAGCAATTCGTGCCGGATTTTTTTCCAAGGCGACAATGTCGGCCCTGGGGTAACGCTCTAGCATATGGCAGAGCTTGCCACCCGGTGCCGCGCAGGCGTCAAGCGCACGCTGACCCGGTTTGAGTTCGAGCAGCGGGGCCGTAAGCTGGGCGCCGGCGTCTTGAACCGATACGCTGCCTTGTGCGAATTGCGGTAGAGCCGTGACCGGTACCGGTTGGTCGAGGGTGAGACCACAGTCGGTTTGTTCGATCGCAGTTGCGGATAGTGAGGCGTCGCGCAGTGTTCGTAGATAAGTCTCGCGAGAATTACGTGGCAGGTTCACCCGCAATGTCATGGGCGGGCGCTCATTGTTGGCATTCACGATTGTATGCCAATGTTCAGGCCAGGCCTGTTGAATCTGTGTCAGTAACCACGGCGGGTGGCTAGTGGCACTCGCCGGGTCGCGTTCGAGTTTGTTGAGCAAGCTCTCGCGATCGCGTAAGAAGGCGCGCAAGCAGGCGTTTATCAGGCCTTTACACCACGGTTTGCCCAAGCCTTCAGCGGCGGCCACCGTTTCTGTGACGGCCGCATAGGGTTTTACCCGCATGTGCATCAGTTGATAGAGCCCGACCAGCAATAGGACATGAACGTCGTGGTCTTTCGGCTTCAGGGGTCGCTCGAGCAACTCGCCTGCTATTGCTTCAAGCTGTGGCGACCAACGCAGGGTGCCGTAGGCCATTTCCTGAATAAGGGCCGTGTCATCGCGTGCAGATTCTTTTTGTTCTGGCGGTAGCGCCCGCCGCAGGGCGGTATCAAGCAACTCATTGTCATGGATGACCGCACTTACCACTCGCGCTGCTGTTACACGTATGGTCGTGGATGCACTCAACGCAACCACTCGCGGACGATCAGCATTATCCCAGATGCTCTCCGGGGGTCAGTGCGTGACCGTTAATAAAGGCCTCGGCGCTCATTGGCTTGCCACCCTCGAGTTGCACCCGACGGAGCGATAAAATGCCATTACCCGATAGCACGTGTATCCCATCGCGATCGGTTGCCACCACTTCGCCCGGCACTGCCGACGGTGACGAATCCCCCCATTCGCGCGGCCGCGCCTCCCATACCCGCAAACTACGTTGCCGAAACCGCGTATGGGCGACTGGTCGCGGGTTAAAGGCGCGAATCTTACGATCTAGTCGACTCGCTGGCTCAGCCCAATCGAGCCACGCCTCTTCCTTCTTCAATTTACGCGCATAACTCGCAAGGGTTTCATCCTGCGGCTGAGCCGTGATGTTGCCAGCCGCCAACCTCTCGAGTGTATCCAACATTCGCTCGGCGCCTAGTTCAGCGAGCCGGTCATGCAGCGTTTGTGATGTGTCGGTGTCACTGATGGGCAACGAACTCTGATCGAGAATTGGCCCCGTATCCAATCCCTCATCCATTTGCATGATGGTCACCCCGGTGGTGCTGTCGCCCGCTTCGATGGCGCGGGCGACGGGAGCGGCACCGCGCCAACGGGGTAACAGTGAGGCATGGACATTGACGCAACCATACGGGGATGGCTCAAGCACTGCTTTCGGCAGGATGAGGCCGTAGGCCACGACGACGATAACATCTGGTTGCAACGCCCGTAGCTCTGAGACCGCGTGGCCGTCGAGCTTCATGGGTTGTTTAACCGTTAGCTCAAGCTCGCCTGCGACTTGTTTGGCGGCGCTGGCCTGTAGTCGCTGGCCACGCCCAGCACGGCGATCCGGCTGTGTGTATACGGCTAAAATGTGGTGTTGGTTGTCCTCGGCCAGCGCCCTGAGCGTCGGCACAGCAAAGTCGGGGGTCCCAGCGAAAACAATGTTCAAGGTCTGGCAGGTGGTCCTACATCACCAATCGCTGTTGTTTCGCGAGCTTTTTGCGGACCCGTTGTTGCTTGAGGCGAGAGAGATAATCCACGAACAGCTTGCCATTCAAGTGGTCGATTTCATGCTGCACACAGGTGGCCAGCAGCCCATCGGCTTCTAGCTCGAAGGGTTTGCCATCACGGCCCAGGGCCCGCACCGTGACTTTTTCGGCCCGGGTCACCTCTTCGTAAACGCCGGGCACCGATAAGCAACCCTCTTCCATTGTTTGCTCACCCTCCTGGGTCAAGAGTTCGGGGTTGACGAGCACCCGTAGGTCATTTCTTGCCTCGGAGATGTCGATGATGAGTATGCGTTTGCTAACGTCGATTTGGGGTGCGGCCAGGCCCATACCAGGGGCTTGATACATGGTTTCCGCCATATCATCGATCAGCGTCCGTGTCTCATCGTCGACGGTGTCTACCGGTAATGCCTTTCGGCGCAGCCGGGGGTCCGGATAGTGAAGAATCTTGCGTATCGCCATAGTTGAGCCCGTTAGACTGGTATATGGTTGCTTTGGTTTCAGTTCTTATGAAAGTGGTTTACGTCTGATCCAGATACTATTGAATAAAAACACGATTTTCTATATATAGCCGTTGGCGAACTCCGAAATTATGGACTACACTCAGCGGCGAAGGGACCTACTCCAAATATAAATAATATGTCAGCACTTCGGAACCCGCTCTTTAGCCTGGTCGTGGCCGCTTTAGTCGCATTGCCGACGACGAGCTCAGGCCAAAATGAGCAGGTTGAGGTCATCGAGTCCGGCGATATCGTTCAGCTGCAGCCGGATCATCCTACCCGTTATACGGTCGTAAAGGGGGACACCCTCTGGGACATTTCGACCCGCTTTTTGCGAACGCCTTGGCACTGGCCGCGGATCTGGAAGATCAACGAGCAGATTGCTAATCCACACCTTATTTACCCGGGCGATGTAATCGTGCTGCGTTTCGTAGAAGGGCAGCCCGAGCTCACCGTCGTCCGTGGCGGTCAGCCGACGCCGGTGCAGCCGGGCGAAGTACCGGGCGAAGTACCAGGCGAAGTACCATTGGTCGACGAGGATCTACCCATATCAGAGGTGCTGGAAGGGGTTGCAGGGGCGCCGAACGGTAGGGTCGTCAGACTATCGCCTAGGGTGCTGAGCAAACCTTTGCTTCAACCTATTCCTACCATATCGCCCGAGATCATTCTGCCCTTCTTAAGCCGACCGCTGATTGTGGATGACGATCAGCTGGAAAAATCCGGCTATGTGACTATTGGTTTGGACGATCGTATCGCGCTCGGGGATCACAGCGAATTTTATGCCCGCGGGTTGCCTGAAGATCCCGAGGTCGAGTTTTATATGCTCTATCGCAAGGGCGACAAGATCAAAGACCCTGACACCAAGAAGTTGCTGGGCTATCAGGCCATCTATCTCGGCGAAGCGCAGATGCTCAGGCCCGGCGACCCTGCTAAATTGGTGGTGACCAAAGTAAAGCAAGAGATTCTTCCGAGCGACGATCTATTGGTGGCGCCGCTTAAGGCTCCGTTGCCTTACTATTTTCCACATGTGCCGGAGACCGAACTCAGGGGGCGCATCCTAACGGCGCTCAACGCCGTGTCCGAAGTCGGCCCGTTCACGATCGTGAGCGTGAATCTTGGTCGTCGGGATGGCGTTGAAGAGGGTCATGTATTTCGCATTACCCGCCACGCTGGGAAACACAAAGATCCGGTGACGCGAAAAAAGTATAAGCTGCCGGATGAACCATCTGGCCTAATGATGATATTTCGACCATATGAAAAGCTCAGCTATGGGCTAATAATTAATGCTACCCGACCGATCCATATTCTGGATGCCGTGGAAACGCCTTAAGGCATTATTTGACATTCCGACCCATTGGGTCGTCTGACACCAAGAACGAGAATTTGAACCCGGACGCATTACGCTGCTGGTTGGCGTTGCAACGTGTCGCCGGCCTCAGTGCGACCTCTTTAGATGCCTTGTTTCAGCACTTTGACAGCGTGCAGGCCGTGTTCTCGGCCTCGCGATCAGAGTTACAAACCGTGCTTACCGGTGATCAAGCGCCAGTCGTTGATGCGATCCTGAGAGGACCTACCACCAGCGCCTTGGCGTCCACGCTCGCCTGGGTGGCGCAAGCTAACCACCGCCTGGTTACCTTCCAGGACCCGGATTACCCACAACTGCTACGCGAGATTGCCCGACCCCCCGTGATCTTGTTTGTCGTCGGCGACCCCGAGCAACTGGTCACGCCGCAGCTGGCGATCGTGGGTAGTCGCAACCCCACCCCCAGTGGGCTCGAAAATGCTGCTTCGTTTGCCCGCGCCCTTAGCCATAGTGGGCTCACGGTTACGAGCGGTCTGGCGTTGGGTATAGACGGCGCTGCCCACGAGGGCGCCCTTGAAGCCGGTGGTCGTACCGTTGCCGTTTTGGGGAGCGGGGTTGATCAAGTTTATCCCGCCCGCCACCGCCAGTTAGCGACACGGATTGCTGAGAATGGGGCGCTCGTGTCTGAGTTTGAGTTGGGCACGCCGCCCAAAGCAGAGCACTTCCCGCGGCGTAATCGCATCATAAGTGGGCTCAGCCTAGGAACACTGGTGGTTGAAGCAGCGATTCGTAGCGGTTCGTTGATTACCGCCCGCTGTGCGGTTGAGCAGGGTCGCGAGGTGTTTGCGGTGCCGGGCTCGATTCACGCACCACAGGCTCGCGGTTGCCATTCACTTATTCGACAAGGCGCTAAACTTGTAGAGACAGCACAAGATGTGATTGAAGAGATCAGTGCACTTACGCCACTCACACGACAGCCGGTAGCGAAAAGGCAGGACCAACATTCGGAGATTCAGGATCCAAAGATGACAGAACTGTTAGATCATCTCGGATATGATCCGGCGACGATTGATACATTGGTTGAGCGTAGTGGATTGACGGCAGATTTTATTTCATCCATGCTTCTCGAAATGGAACTCCTAGGGATGGTTGAGGCCCGCCCAGGCGGAAGGTATGTACGGGTTTAGAATGGTGAGAAGAGTTATATGATGAAAGAGAATGTGTTTGATGTGCTGATGTATTTGTTCGAGAACTACATGGACGAAGACGCTGATATAGATCAAGATCAGGAAACATTGGCAGGTGAACTCGTAAAGGCGGGCTTTCCCCAAGGAGAGATCAGCAAGGCGTTCTCCTGGTTAGAAGGCCTTTCCGACTTGCGCCAGCGTGATACCACCCCATTGGCTGGTGGTGTCCCCGGATCCATACGTCATTACTCCCAAGCCGAGCGTGCTAAGATCAGCGCCGAGTGCAGAGGATTCGTTTTGGCGATGGAACAACGCGGTGTGCTCGATACTGGGACGCGTGAGATGGTCATCGATCGGGTTATGGCGCTCGAGACTGAAGAAATTGAACTAGACCAACTAAAGTGGATCATTCTCTTGGTACTGTTCAATCACCCAGGTCACGAACAGGCTTACACTATATTTGAAGACATGGTGTTTGAGGATGCGCGTCACGACCTTCACTAATCGGCAACGCCGCTATGCTTGAAGTTATTGGCCCCTTACCTTAATTAAGTCAGGCGCTACTTGACAAACTACCCACCAGATCGTGAATAATGCCCCTGCATCTACTAGGGGTTAGCGGCCTATCAATGCCTTTCTCTTGTGGTTTTTGCCACTGCGCTATAGTTAAAGTGTCTGTGAAAACAATCAAGCATCGATGCCGTGGGTGGAGCCGACCGGTTTTCGCTCGGCCCCGTTCCGTTAGTAACCGCGAAGGTATCAATCCCTTATGGCAAAGAATCTAATTATTGTTGAGTCGCCAGCCAAGGCCAAGACGATGGTGAAGTATCTTGGTAAAGATTTTTCTGCCCTCGCTTCCTATGGACATGTGCGTGATCTGATTCCAAAGAAGGGGGCGGTCGATACTGAAAATGGTTTCGACATGAAGTACGAGTTGATAGAAAGGAATAAGAAACATGTCGACGCGATTGAGAAAGCAATGAAGAAGGCCAGCGCGTTGTATCTCGCGACCGACCCGGACCGTGAAGGTGAAGCGATTTCTTGGCATCTTTACCAGATTTTAAAAGAGCGTGGTGTGCTAGATGACAAGCCAGTGCACCGCGTGGAGTTCTTCGAGATTACCAAGCGCGCGATCCAAGCAGCGATCAAGGACCCGCGCGAACTCTCTTCAAACCTAATCGATGCGCAACAAGCGCGACGCGCATTAGACTACCTGGTGGGCTTCAATCTTTCGCCGCTGCTGTGGAAGAAGGTCCGTCGAGGCCTGTCGGCAGGGCGTGTTCAAAGCCCAGCTCTGCGAATGATTGTCGAACGAGAAGAAGAAATAGAGAAATTCGAGGCACGCGAGTATTGGACCATCGAGGCCGACGTTGAGGCCAAAGAAAAGCCCTTCAGGGCAAAACTTACGCATTTTGAGGGCAAAAAGCTGGATCAGTTTGATATCGGCAATGATAGGCGCGCCAACGAGGTCGAGGCGATGCTGCGCGAAAAGGCTGCCGGCAAACTGTTGGTTACCACGGTCGACAAGAAGCAACGCAAGCGTAATCCCTCGCCACCATTTACCACCTCTACCCTGCAGCAGGAGGCCGTGCGCAAACTCGGCTTTCATGCTTATCGCGCCATGCGGGTTGCGCAACAGCTTTATGAAGGAATAGATATCGACGGGGAGACGGTCGGTTTAATCACTTATATGAGAACCGACTCCGTCAATCTGTCTGCAGACGGGGTACGGGATATCCGTGAGCTCATCGAGCAGCGTTATGGCGTCGAAAACCTGCCTGACGAGGCGCAGACCTATAAGAATAAATCCAAGAATGCCCAGGAAGCACACGAAGCCATTCGTCCGACATCTGCCATGCGGGCGCCGGAAGACGTGAAAAAACTGCTCAAACCAGAACAGTTCAAGCTATATGACCTGATCTGGAAGCGGACGATTGCTTGTCAAATGATTCATGCGACCCTCGACACGGTTGTGATCGATTTGCAAGCTGGTGAAGGCAACATCTTTCGCGCAACCGGTTCTCAGGTGGTGAAGCCAGGATTCATGACGGTCTATCAAGAGGGTCGCGATGATGGTACGCCGGAAGAGGAGAAAGCGGGGTTGCTGCCACCGGTTGAGCAAGGTGAACATGTGAAGCTTATTAAGGTACACGGTGATCAGCACTTCACTGAACCACCGCCACGTTACACCGAGGCCAGTTTAGTGAAAGCGCTCGAAGCCTACGGTATTGGCCGACCTTCGACCTATGCCAGTATCATGTCCACCCTTACGTTGCGCGAGTACGTGACACTAGACAAGCGCCGCTTCGAACCGACGGATGTTGGCCGCGTTGTCAATAAGTTTCTTTCAGAACATTTCGAACACTACGTTGATTACGAATTTACCGCCAAGCTAGAAGACGACTTGGACGCGATCTCTCGCGGCGAGAAGAAATGGAAACCGTTGCTCAAAGAGTTTTGGGAAGACTTCAAAAAGCAGCTCGACGCGAAGGAAGATGTTGAGCGCCCGGGCGTCGAAATGATGGAAGAGAAATGTCCCAAGTGCGGAAGTGTACTGGCGAAGCGGTTGGGGCGTAACGGCTATTTTATCGGCTGCACCGGTTATCCGGAGTGCAGTTATACGCGCAACGTCGATGATGAGCCCGGCACCAGCAGTGAACCACAAGTTGTGGAGGGGCGCAGTTGTCCGAAATGTGAGTCCGACCTCGTGATCAAACGTGGGCGTTATGGAAAGTTCATCGGTTGTAGCAACTATCCAAATTGCAAACACATGGAACCGTTGGAGAAGCCTAAGGACATGGGAGTTGTCTGTCCTGAATGCAAACAGGGCAATATGCTCAGCCGCAAATCGCGTTGGGGAAAAGTGTTTTATTCTTGTGCGCGCTATCCAGATTGCAAGTACGCAGTTTGGAACCAACCTGTCGAAGGGACTTGTCCAACATGTGGGCATGGCATGTTGACAATCAAGACCACTAAGCGCCGGGGCACGGAAAAGGTTTGCCCAGTCAAGGAATGTAAATTCGCTGAACCTTATGACGAAGGTGAGCTAGACGAACAAGCTGCCGTGAATTAGTGTATCTTTCGAACCTGGCAGCCCAGCTATGTTTGATTTTTCGCCTGTAAGGATCTCACACTCTTATTCTTTCCTCATAGTTGCTATCGCCTTCGGCCTGTTAGCCGGTTGTGGCGGCTTGCCCACCAAAGAAGGCGGTATATCCAAACCCGTACGTTGGTCGGCCTTGCGTGGGTGGGGCGATGATCAGCACGCACAGGCCTGGCCAGCCCTTAAACAGAGTTGCGAGAAACTGGCGGCACGCGATGCTGCTTGGCAAGACATCTGTAACGATGTCGAGGCCCTGGGCATGCCGAGTGACGAAACAGCGCGGGCTTTTTTTGAGAGCCATTTCGTTCCGCACCGAGTCGCCGGTCAGCGTGGTCGAAAAGGTTTGATCACAGGTTACTATGAGCCATTGCTCAACGGCAGTCTGGAAAGGACAAAGCGTTTCCGTTATCCGTTATACCGGCGACCGCCTAATCTGCTCACCATCGATCTTGGCGATGTGTATCCAGAGTTAAAAGGCAAACGTGTACGCGGACGACTACAGGGTACGCGCGTCGTGCCGTATTTTAGTCGCGCCGAAATCGATAACGACGAACCGCCGCTGGCAGGCCACGAACTTGCCTGGGTAGACGACCCGGTATCTTTGTTCTTCCTTCATATTCAGGGCTCGGGACGATTACAACTTCCCGATGGCCGCATTCTCGCCGTCGGTTACGCTGATCAGAATGGACACCCGTACATTTCCATTGGTCGTCGATTGTTGGAAGCGGAAGCATTGGAGCTGGAAGAAATTACGCTAGGGAGTATCCGGGATTGGATCGTTATGCACCCAGATCAAACTAAAGCACTGCTCCACAGTAACCCTAGCTATGTCTTCTTCACGGTGAGGAATTCTGAGTTGCCTGGGCCGCTCGGTACACTGAACGTACCGCTTACAGCCGAACGCAGCATCGCCGTCGATCGTAAGTTTATTTCGCTAGGCCTGCCGGTTTGGTTGGATACAACGTTGGCGGAGCAAGAGCAGCCCTACCGACGTCTGGTTTTCGCTCAGGACACCGGCGGCGCTATCAAAGGCGCGGTGCGCGCGGATGTATTCTTCGGCCAAGGAGAAAAGGCAGAGCGGTTGGCGGGCGCCATGAAACAAGAAGGGCGGTTGTTTGTGTTATTGCCGAAACGAGAACG
>CAXMNC010000092.1:0-12043 GCA_964194625.1 Acidiferrobacterales bacterium | reverse complement strand
CGCCAGGGATTGGCAGGATACATTAACCATTTCTACAACCGGCAACGCATGCACTCGGGAATCGGTTATCATTCACCTGAGAAATATGAGCAAATCGCTGCTTAACCCAAACAGGTGTCCACTTTTGAGTGGGAAGATCATGGCCAGCAAGCTGTCTCCTGCTGATCAAGGCGTTAGGTCGCGACAATCGCAAAGAAGATGAAGGCGGAATTATGAACTCACAATTCGAGGCGAGCGATGCTAGATATGAAGAGAAAGTAATCGAGAGTTTTAACCGGCAGGAAGTAATGAAAACAATTAGTGCATCGATCCTCGCTATTCGTCCAGGTGAAATAGAGTTAGAGTTTCCATATCAATCAAACTTAGCCCAGCAGCATGGTTTCATCCATGCCGGTATTGTCTCAACCGTGCTTGATAGTGCTTGTGGTTATGCGGCTTTCTCATTAATGCCAGAGAATGCCGCTGTTCTAACCATTGAATTTAAAGTAAATCTGTTGTCTCCAGCGAAAGGAGAGCGGTTCCGAGCCGTCGGCAAAGTCAAAAAGCTCGGCAAAAATATAACAGTAACGGAAGGTGAGCTATTCTCTTATGCGGAAGGTGGGCAGAAACTAGTAGCTACAATGGTTGGTACCATTATGTCAGTCTACGACCGCGAAGGTATCGAAAATTAATGGCCTAACATCCGTATGCACGAGGACGTTTGTTCCGCCACCGCTCCACAAACTCCAGTTGGTCCGTCCAGAAAATATTTTCGATGGGTACCTATTCGTAAAATACAAAGAGATCGCTTACGTGTTGACAGAGAGGGCGGACTTAATGACAACCGGCTATCTGTCCCGGGAGGAATTTGAATCAGGTTTTCTGGGAGATGTCGGAGTACTAAGGGATGTTCTTCAACAGGCCGATTATCAACGACTCACAGGCAGTGTCGGCTCTTTAGGCGTGGCAGAGTGCTATTTTCCTGTGCCCTATCGCGCTCTCGGTGGGTCGGGCGCTCTCAGTACCTACGATAAGGGGAACGTATGGATTTATCCCGATCTTTATGGTCAGGCTGTCATCTAACTTGGCGCTCGAGACGCGACGTGGTAAACCTCGTGCCTCAGCTTAATCGCTAGCCCGCTCGGAGATATCGCGTACCATGACGTCGTTTTCGTCCTTACTAACCGAGGTTCGAGCCTGCACCATCTGCGAGGCTCACTTGCCGCTCGGTCCTCGGCCTGTCCTGCAGTTGCACCCGAAGGCAAGGGTTCTGATTGCAGGGCAAGCGCCGGGCACAAAGGTTCATGACACGGGCGTGCCGTTCAATGACGCCAGCGGAAATCGCTTGCGGGCGTGGTTGAGTGTGACACGCGAAGTGTTCTACGACCCGGCGCAGATCGCGATTCTGCCGATGGGCTTCTGCTTCCCCGGTTCAGGAAGGTCGGGAGACCTTCCCCCACGACCCGAGTGTGCGCCTGCTTGGCGCAAACAGCTTCTTGGACAGCTTCGCCACCTGGAGGTCACCTTGGTGCTCGGACAGTACGCGCAGGCGTACCACTTCGGTGAAGCGAATTCGTCCCTAACCGAACTGGTGAAATCGTGGCGTACCTATTGGCCACACATGGTTCCGCTTCCACACCCCAGTCCGAGAAACAATCTTTGGCTGCGCCGGAATCCGTGGTTCGAGGTCGAGCTGCTCCCGTCGCTTCGGAAACGTGTGTCAGAGGTTCTTGCAAGATGAGCGGGGCTAACAACAGCACGCAACGGACGGCGCTTGCGCGCCGCCGCTGATGCTGGACGTTTAAGTGCCACGGAGACGTACTTTGAGGGACGAACAAGTCCGAAAGGGTCGTGCATTCAGAGACCTACATTATGCGGAAGGTATTTTCGTGATGCCCAATGCATGGAATGCGGGAAGCGCCTGCATACTGGAAGCCGGAGACTTTCCCGCAATCGGCACGACAAGTGCTGGTATTGCATACTGTTTGGGGTTGCCTGACTACGAGGGTGCCCTCACACGGGATGCCGCTCTACAAGAAACGCGTCGAATTGCGGGTGCAGTCACCCTACCCGTCAGTGCTGATGCGGAGAACGGGTACGGACACGAGCCTGAGGAGGTGGGTGAGACCATACGTCGAGTTGCCGAGACCGGGGCGGTCGGCGCAAGTATCGAAGACCATGCAGCAAGCTACGGCAGCGGGCTCTACGAGCGAGACCACTCTGTAGATAGAATCAAGGCTGCGAAGGCGGCGGCTGATTCCTTAAGGTTTACGTTTACGCTTACTGCAAGAGCTGAGTGCTATCTCGTGGACCACCCAAAAGCGTTTGAGGAATCCGTGATTCGTGCAAACTCCTACCGAGAAGCCGGTGCGGATTGCTTGTATGTTCCAGGGGTAAAGGACGCGGATACCATTGCGACGCTGGTAAAGGAGATTGACGGACCAGTGAACGTAGTCATGGGGCTAGTTGGGCATCCACTCACAGTTACTCAACTGGAGGACCTCGGCGTGAAACGGGTGAGTATTGGTGGCTCGCTGGCCCGGGCTACCTTTGCGTTAATACAACGGGCCGCAGAGGAGCTCCACCAGTATGGTACGTTCAAGTTTGCGGACGACCAAGTTCCCGATGAGGAGCTTTGTCGGTTTTTCTCTGGTCGAATCAACAAATCCGGTGGAAGTAGCACTTAACCTCACGATCAACCCGACGCCAAAACCTCTGCGCCGTTTAGGTTTCCTCCGTGCTGCGCGCTCCGGCGTGGGTTGTCGTGGGCGTTCGGCACCACGCTAGGGGACGATGTTCGTTCCAAAGGTCGACGTGAAGAAGGTTCCGGAGCGCCGAACGGTGGTAACCGTGGACGGGCGGTTCTCGGTAGGTTCTGGTCAACCCGCAGCGAATCCGAGTCGCACCTAACAGGCACGCTTAAGTCAAAGAAGGGTCTGATCCTGATATTTTCATGGCATTCGTTGAGATGCATCCTGCTATCTTGTTCGCTCTGTTGAGCTTGTTATTCGCAGGCATAAACGATGTCGTCTTCAAGCGCTATTCGCGCAAAGAACGCTCAAGAGGCATGTATGTGTTTGGGATCGGTGTGGTCTGGACTGTGCTTCAGGTCATTGCTTTTAGATTCCAGGGCACGCCGTTCACATTCGACCAGAATACGCTCCTTTTTGGACTAACGGCAGGCGTTTTCTTGACGATCGCTAATATCTTATTGATTGAAAGCCTAACGCATATCGATGTTAGCCTCGGTTCAACAATCTACCGATTGAATACAATAGGCGTCGTCATCCTTTCTGTCTTCCTTTTAAGTGAACCGTTGGGCCTTCTGAAATCTCTAGGCATCGTCGTTGGCATCCTTGGGGTATTGCTTCTTTATCAGAAACAAAGTGGCTCTCACCATAATACCGTGTTTGCTGTCTTCTTCGCCGTTGCGATTGTTGCGTCACTATTCAGAGCAACCTATGGCGTGATTGCAAAGGCCGGGCTAGTGCAGAACGCAGACCCGAACACAATGTTGTTGTTATTTTCCGCAAGCTGGATCGTAGGTGGTGCATGTTATGCCAAACTGCGTGAGAAGCGTTTGCGGTTAACACGCAAGAAAGTCCTATACTCGCTGCTTTCGGGAATATTGGTATTTTTGATCGTCAACTTCTTAATGCTGGCGATCGAGTACGGCGAGGCCAGTATCGTAATACCAGTCGCTAACTTAAGCTTTGTCATAGCGCTGCTTCTCTCTACCGCACTTAGAATGGAACCATTAACAGTGAATAAGCTCGCAGCTGTGGGTTGCGCTGTGGTATCGATTATATTGTTGTCACAAGCCTGATCTCCACCCCCTGTTGATCGTTGTTTAGTCTCGGCTTCCCTATCGTGGGTAACTGTGGGCGGCACGATCTGCCGCCAAACTATCACCAAACCATTGCCGAATTATTACCAAACCATAACCAAATCATTACCAAACGGTTTTCCCCGCAGATCTCACCTACTAACGTAGATACACTGCAATTGAGACGACCAATCATTGTTGGACATTCAATGCAACCGGAATGTTTGACTGATTCTAAAATTGGTTGCGGGAGCGATAAGATGAAAAGGATACTTGTTACAGTAGTGATGGTACTTGTTGTGACTGGATGTGCCACCCAAACGTACTACCTAAACAAAGATAATCAATCTGAACTCCGCGATCAGAAAATGCAGCACTTTTTTGTAGGCGGTATTGCCCAAGAGAAAGAGGTTAATGCTGCTCAAGTTTGTGGTGGTACCAATAAGGTTATGAAGGTTGAGTCTCATCAGAGGTTTGTGGATGGTCTCATAAGTGTTGTTACTCTGGGTATCTATACGCCAAGGACGGCAAAAGTTTATTGCTCGCGTTGATTCAATGTTCGAGTAAGCGATAACGTACTTTGTGTATTGCCTAACGGCCCATCTGTCCCACATATTTGCCGCCGGTGGTCGATGGGCTTGTTAGGTGTCCCCGGGTTACCCGCCGTCTTGTAGGTTTTCGTCTTTGGCCCTCGGAAAGTTCCTGGGCGACATACGTTTGGTCCCACCGTTCCGATCTAGCTACACTCAATTACGCCGCCGCTGACCTCCATGGATGGAGGAAATGCAATAGGATTGTCGGGAACAATCCTTGCCAAATGCCCCGATGCGGTAGATATACGCTGTCTTCGCCAGTGCTTGTCCGTGATTCGGGCCGTCTGGTAGATTGGAAAAGAGGTTTTTCGCAAAGACGATGCGGCCTTGCGGAGATATACTGCGGTGCCGCTTTAGCATTGCGGCTAAGAATATTATGCCAGGGGAGGTCGACAACAGCACAGTCCCAGGCTCGGACCTATAGATAATGGGAAGCGTATGCGGACCCTAATATTCATCTCAGTATTAGCTCTGATTGGGTGCACAACCCAGTTCCGTATTAACGCGCCCCTAGAACGCTACGATCCGGACTACGGTTACCGACTGAAAGACATCGCGGCGCCTGATCGCTCCGAAGAGCTTCTTCTGATCCTGACGTTCTCCGGTGGTGGCACGCGTGCGGCCGCACTGTCGTATGGCGTACTGTCAGAACTCGCAAGGACTCGTATTGCTATCGATGGGCGCGAGCGGCGGTTGATTGATGAAGTAGACATGATTTCTTCCGTCTCAGGCGGTAGTTTCACCGCTGCATACTATGGCCTTTTCGGTGACCGTATCTTCGAAGACTTCGAAAGTCGGTTTCTTAAACGAGACTTCAATAAAGGACTTAGTTTGCAACTACTGAACCCAGCGAATTGGGCGCGGCTTGTCTCTGCTGGTTTTAGTCGCGGCGATATGGTGGCCAGGTACTATGACAAGCATTTGTTTGAGGGCAGGACCTTTGACGATATTGCTGCACGTGGTGGGCCTGCGTTGTTGATCAATGCGACAGACATAATTTTGGGGGCGCAGTTCGAATTTTCGCAGACTCAGTTTGACTGGATATGCTCCGACCTTTCGAAATTTCCAGTTGCGCGAGCCGTCGCTGCATCATCAGCAGTGCCGGTGTTGTTGACAGCCATTACCCTTAGAAACTACGCCGGTCAGTGTGGGTTCACAACGCCACCCTGGTTTGTCGATGCGCTCCAATCTCGCGAAGTCTCGACGCGCAGATTTCAACGGGCGGATGGGTTGGCTTCCTACTTGGATGTCACGGAAAGACCCTATATTCACTTATTGGATGGGGGCCTGGCGGATAATTTGGGGCTGCGTGGTGCACTCGATCAAGTATTGCTGGCGGGTAGCGCCTGGAATGTCTTGCGTACGGTCGGTCTGCAGCGCACACGTAAGATTATATTTATCGTTGTGAATGCAGAAGCGGAGGCACCGACCCAATGGAGCCAGCGAAAGCGTGCGCCTAAGATGGGCGGGGTTCTCAATGCGGCAACCACCACCGCGCTCAGTAGATACAATTTCGAAACGCTCGAGTTATTAAGACAAAATGCTGCCAAGTGGGTGCAAGATATCCGCACTAACAGGTGTTTACGGGCATCGGAAACGGTAGCTAGTATGTGTGCTGATATCAAATTTTACCTGGTCGAGATAAATTTTGATGCCTTAAAGAATGAAGAGGAACGTTCCTTTTTAAAAGGAACGCCAACTTCATTCCGTCTACCAGCCGAAGTTGTCGATCGATTACAGAATGCGGGGGCTCAGTTGTTAGTCCAATCTGATGTCTATCAACAGCTTTTGCGGGACCTGAGTGAGATGCAAGCACAGTAAATGGTCAGGAAAATATGCCGTGCAAGAACCAACTGTAAGGCGGTTGACGTTCACGGAAGATCCAGAATCGTGAGTCGCCAGGATTTGCTGCTATAAAATAATCCCGCGTTACGTCACCTTCATCCCACCAGCCACTTTCTATGCGCTCGGGCCCGGCTCGTAGGCTAAGCGGCCCCTGCAGCCAGGGACGATGGCGCATCATTTTTAAAAGGCGAGGCTTGGTGAGTAGCCACACCGGGCGAAGCCCGACCATGACAAACTCGCCAGATTTTCCCGGCGCACAAACACACCAGCTTTGCTCTGGACGATGATCCATAGACGTACGGATTCCACACACTGCCTCAGTGCCCAGTCTGGCACATAGTTGTTCGATCAATCTTGATCCTATTGCAAGCATGGTGGCCCGATCGACCAATAGATCCTGATTCTGCGCAAGTAAAGGCAGTACATCACCGGAGCAAAGAGTTAATTCTTCGACTGATTGCGTAAGTTTCAACCGGTCGAACTGCACTCTTATAAGTTCCTGCAAATGCTGAATATCGCGACTAGGGGCTACCAATTTTAGATTCAATTGGGTTGCAGGGCCTTTGCAGTGAGTCATTACCAGTGATAGCTCTTGTATGCCGCCATCTCTAGCTCGAAGGAAAGCTGTAAGCTCAAGTAGTAAACGATGTGTTGCAAACAACAAAAACTCGCTACTGTTAACTTGAGCAGGAAGCAAGAGATGGTTTTTGAAACGGGTTGATGGAATGAAAGGCTGTCTAGGGTCAGGCACCTTACCCAGGATTTTGTCGAAAGTTAGCAGGAGCTGCGGCCCAAAGCGGCGAGCCAATCCATCACGGGGCAGACGTAGGCAATCACCTATACATCGAAGGCCTAAGTTTCCAAGTTTCTTTAAGAGATCTGCGTCAAGACATAAGGTTTCTATTGGCAAAGGAGCCAGGCGAGAATGAAGCTGATGGGGGTCGATTACTGGTTCTTCAAAACCATTGCGAGCCAGGAGAGTAGCTCCGAGCGGGGTAGGGGCCGCTGCTATGCGAGTCTCATAACCCAATTCTTTAAGCCCCTGTTTCAATTGGGCAAGCAGATTTTTGTGCCCTTTAAAGAGAGTAAGGCTACCCGCCACTTCTAATAAGACACTATCGGGCGGTACCAGGCTAACTAAGGAGGTAAACTGTTGCGCCGATTCAGCAATGGACGCCAGGGCTTTTTGTTCTGCTGCTACATTTCGTTGGCGGACGTCTAGTGTTGCACACAGGGCATAAGCAGCAGAAATGGCCATTCTTGGTTTTACACCACAGGCAAGTGCCTCACGGTTGCAGATAAGTGCATATTCGCGATTCCCTTCGGCAATACTGACCACACGCGCAATGGGGCTATTATCTCCGCGGGAGAAAATCTCCAAAGGAAGTTGAGGGAAGTGTAGGCATGCCCAAAGTTCACTCCCTCCCTGGCCCTCCCCCAACGAGCGGGGGAGGGAATACCCTCTCCCCCTAACCCCCTCCCACATGGGGAGGGGGGATTTATGCCCTTCCCCACTTGTTGAGGGAAGGGCCTGTTCGACGTTCGTTAGGTTTTTACGCAATTTCCTTGTGAGCTTTGTGTTCACGGTCTTGTCTCTTGAGTACCCATCTCTTCCCCCCCTTTGTTGGGGGGAGGATTACACCTTTAAAATGATCGGTTTGGTGACATGCCCCCCGCGACACTTAAGAATTTGTGCAGCAAGACCAGTGCCCAAGGGCTCTAGGCGCAGGCGCAAGGCGGCGGGTGAGGGCGAGTTCTTTTCTCGAGGTGAGCGAAACAAAAATCCCCAAGCTTGACTCGCCTCTGCCGCGAGTTGTAAGCGACGTAAGGTACGGTAGTTCACTTGCCGCGGCCACGCCAACACAGCACTACACTTACCATAACGGAGTGCTTGTTCTGTTGCCCATAGAGTGTCTGTTTTGGTAGTGGGGCGCACTAGCAATACGCGAGACAAATCGATTCCAACCGTGGCTAAAGCGGGGGCATAAGGCATGCGCGGCGGGGCGATCCAGGCAATCCAACGATTACTACGGCTCAAGCGTATTAAGGCCGGTATCACCAATCGTAACTCACCGATACCTTCTCGCATTGGCAAAATTTCTGTGAGTGCCCCTTGGGGCCAGCCGCCGCCAGGGAGTACGGCATCCAAAGGAAGAAATCCTGTCGATAGTCCATCAGAGGTTGACGGGGATACCCGCCCCCCGCGCCAGATGTCCCGGCGCTGAAATAGTTTATCTAAGGTCATAAAAGTTTGCCGTTACGGATTACGCCGACACCAAGTCCCTCGAGCACCAAGGATTGTCGGCGTAGGTCGACTTGAATGGGTGAAAATCTAGGGTTTTCTGGAAGCAATGTGACAGTGTGGCCACGGCGTTGGAATCGTTTGACAGTAACTTCATCGTCGATACGTGCTACAACGATCTGTTTGTTCCGGGCCTCGGTGGTGCGATGTACGGCCAACAAGTCTCCGTCAAGAATCCCGGCGTTGCGCATGCTCATACCGTGTACACGTAATAGGTAGTCAGCTCGGGGTTTGAAAAGTGCGGGATCCAGCTGATAGTGGGCTTCGATATGTTCTTCGCTCAAAAGTGGACTGCCAGCTGCCACCCGGCCCACCACGGGTAAGCCGGCATCTTTTATACGAATACCCCGTGATGCCCCTGGCAGTAACTCGATAACACCCTTGCGGGCCAGGGCCTTTAGGTGGTCCACCGCTGCGTTTACCGAACGAAACCCCAATTCATGTGCGATCTCGCTACGGGTGGGCGGGTAGCCATGTTCTGCCGCGAAGGCACGAATCATCTGCAAGATCTGGGTTTGGCGGGCAGTGAGCGTCATATTGTTAGCCTGTATATTTATACAGTTATACTGTTATTATATACAGGTTCAAAGGTAAGACAAGTTCTTTGTTTCGCGCCACTCCAGCGGAAAACGCCGGCCGCCGGACATAGGAACGCCATTTTTTATTAGATGCCCGAACTTATACTGGCGACTAGGTCAGGCAAATCCCCAAATCCCCAGATGAGTGTCCCGACAACCGCAACCCAGATGCCCCACTGGGCAGCGCGAACGTCCCGGCTGCGCTCGTTCTCGGTATTTTCCGGCTCGCTCACCTGGAGTGAAGGGCCGCCGCCAATCGCCGTCGCGTCTTGAAACATCCCCTCGAAGCCTATGCGCACACATTTGCGCGCACCCAGTAACACGCCCATCAGCACGACAACTGCACCTGACCTAGAAAACCAGTGCCACTCACCCGCGACAAGGCTTGCGGCGATCCCGATGACAGCTACCCCAATTGACATGGTGAGGAAAAAGCCGCTGTGGACACAAACGTTTTTCACTCGATACCTCCTCGTCCGTAGGCAGCTTAGGATGAAAACCGTTGTCTCACGACGATTGTGTCACAAGCGAGGCCGTGACTTTCTCCAGAATGTCACGCTCCTGACGCAACCGCATATTCTCATGGCGCAAGCGTTGCAACTCGTTAGCTTGGAGTTTCCAATGACCTTTGAGCGCAAATGCCCGGGCAGGTGTATTTTCGGGCCGTCGCAAGTCCAGCCGGAATTCTATGAAGAACTCGTCCGTGTTCTTTCTACTATCTTGCTTCTTCGCCAGTGCTAGACAAGCGTCCTCGAGATTCTCGAAGGTATCGAGGACGACGGTGCGCGGAGTAGAACTGGAAGTATGCTCCGAATTTTCACTGTTAATCGGTTTGTCTCTAACCCGTTGTGATAACGTATACATAGCTATTGCTCCTGCGATCCCGTGCGCGTGATTAATCTAGGGTTACCACTCTTGTATGTGGACTCACGCCTTCGGGCACTGGTGTGGCCACCTGAGGTTTCTGCAATTCCGTGATGATGCGATCGCGAAACCAGGCGGGGTACAGGATCAAGGGGTCCCCGTCCATCGCAGCAGCGACAGTTTGCTGAACGACCGTCTGCATGAACTCCATGTCTATACCCGGCTGTCGCGCCACTTCGACCAACACATCGGCTATGATCCTATGTTCTCGACCCGTTAAGGTGGCCATCGTGCTTTGCTCCTTTAAGCTATCTCGAATATCACGTTGAATCCTCTGGTGTGGAATTACTTCGATGTATCGCATCTGATATTTAGAAGGGCGTGGGTGTCTGAAAGTTAAGTGCAGGCCCATTTCAGCATCACACCGAAACGGGCCTGCGCGGTCTTCACAAGTTAGTGTTGCGCGTTACAGCGGATTAATGCGCATAAAGCCAAGGTTTGTCTTCGAAGGTATTTGTCTGCGTTCTGTTCTGGGGCGACGCGTCAGACTGAATAGCCCCGCTCGAAGCAACTTGACTACCCGCCTTCGCTTCACGCTCGGCAATGGCCCACTCGTGGGGTAAGTTTTCCGCCCGGGTGCTGTTGCGCCATGCCTCCTCGACGGCCGGATCAGCCGCGAATACAGAAGTCGATGCACCCAGGATAAACGTTAACGTCAAAATGGCACTAAGAACTGTCTTCATGATGTATCTCCTATTTCTGTTAAGTCTTTAACAAACAAGCATCACTTGCTGTTGCCGTATGGGACCGGTGACCGGCTAGGCATCTTTCACCCATTGTTCTTACGGACATAACACAAGTGTGAGACCAAGTACTTTGGATTAGATGCCGAGACAGTCGAGGAGGTTACGGGCGCAAATAAAGTCCCTATTCCTTGGTCGTAATGGGGCTAGTGACGGACCCTAAAGTGGTACCAGCGATTTGGGTGGTATCGGTACCCGCAGCGAAACCGTGGTGATAGCGGGGATAGTAGCCGTAGTGGTTGTAGTGGAAATCGGGTGGCGCGGAGTTTCATGCATCCGTACGAGGAGGACCTTATCGATGAGAACTGAAAAGGCAGCGGAGAGGCGCCCGGGACAAAGGACCTGTTCCACACACTGCGGCCGCGGGCGAAAGTTTTCTGCCTGGTGAGCGGTCATATCAAACTGGTAGTGTTGAAAGATTTGAGTCGGCTGCCCGGTCCCTCGTAAGTAGGATCCCCATACGCAGCTGACGGGTCGGTCGATACTTACCCTATCGGACCGTTTTCTACACTGCAAGATCCGCTTATCCCTGGTTCGAGGTAGTTAGGGTGGTGCCGATATGAAACAACTCACCGTAACCGTTATGGTGCTGTGCCTCTTAACTGGCTTTGGATTATTGCTTACAGCCGACGCAGCATCTCAATCGGAAGAGAACGCCGACGTCGAGATGAGCGACATTAGCGGTGACATCAAAACACCACGGCGCCATTTTCGGCTACGCAACCCGGCAGACCTTAAACCCAAGGAGGCGACAGAGATCTACAATATCATCGTTAGCGCATTGAAAGCCGGCTATGAACGCTCCGATCATCCGGTTGCAGAAACGTACCAGGGTTGGAAACGATACAACACGGCGCCGTACATCTCCATCTCCCATGGTAATCACTATCTCAATAATTACGCCAATCCCACTGCCAAGGCCTACGGTGCCTTCGAGGATGCCGGGACAATGCCCGTTGGGTCCATCATTGCCAAGGATAGTTTTTCAATCACGACGTCTCGTGGAATCGTGCTTGGGCCGTTATTCATTGCGCAGAAGATGCCGCTCGGCTTCAACGATGTCACCGGTGACTGGAAATACACGGAGATCTTACCCGACGGTACCCTGCTAGGGGAGACCAACGGTGAAGGCGCGGAGCGGGTTGAATACTGCATCGCCTGCCACTTGGCAGTCGAACATCAAGATCATCTATATTTTATTCCCGAGCAGTATCGTATTGGCAAAAGGCAATAGGGTCTGGTTGTGAAGGAAA
>CAXMNC010000091.1:0-4109 GCA_964194625.1 Acidiferrobacterales bacterium | reverse complement strand
CTTCTAGGCGAGAGCAGCCGTTCAAGAATTGACTACTGAGGCTAATAGCTCTGAATCTACGAAGGGCTGCTCATGGCCGAAAGCAGACGTTCGTGAATATCATAAACGTGAGACTTTGAGCTAGCGTCCCAATGACCGCTTTCGCCTACAAGCGGCCGTTCAGGCACTAGAATTTCGACAGGCAGTTACCGACCCCAAGGAGCCATTCGTTCCTTAGCACCTTTAACGTCCGCTATTAACCAAAGCGGCCATTTCAAACAGTTACGCTATCGAAACCTGTTCCGAATAACCGCCTTCAACCACAGCTGTCATTCGAGCATGACGAACCTTGTTGGCACAGAAGGCAAATGCTTGGATAGTCTTGTCATCGACGATGAGCCACCCTATCATCCCAACCGGAACCACTTAATTTTCGCACGTGCTTACTCAGGAGGATCGTCATGACAATTCAAATATGTAAACGGTCCAGCCTTCTGTTCATCGTCGTCATTTGTGGCTTTGCCACCAATTTACTCGGCGCAGATTTGACGCCGGAGATGACAGCACTTAAAGCTAAGATGGAAAGGTACAAGGACCCTTATAACGCGGTCCATGACGGTTACTTTTCTACGGTGGGTTGTGTCCAATACCCGGATGGGGGCATGGGTGTTCATTTTTTCAATCCCGCACTAGTCGGCCCTACCCCAGACCCAATGAATCCACAGATTTTAATGTACGAACCTACTGGCGACTCGCTGCGTCTGGCGGGCGTGGAGTGGTTGATTCCCGTAGCCACGGGGGTACAAGGTCGTCCCAGTGTTTTCGGTCAACCGTTCGAGGGACCAATGGAGGGTCACGAGCCACTGTTACCCAAGGAGCTAGTCCACTACGATTTACATCTATGGTTATTCAAGGAGAATCCTTTGGGCTTGTTTCATCATTCGAACCCGGATATCGATTGCCGCAATTCGCCCTTTGGTATTGAAGAAGAACCGACTCGAATAGTGGAGTAAACTTGGGCATGGCGAATTAGCATTAATACAGCCGTAGGTATTTGAAAAAACCTTTTTTAAGGGTGAGTGATGAGAAATTTCTGTTTATTCTTTGTCCGGACTAAACCCCTAAACCGGCCCTTCAGATGCAAAAGTTTCGATGTGTCTGAATGACGGCTGTTGGCCGGTTGCTGCCCTTCAGCAGTTCGAATTTTCAGTGAACTGACCGGCTGCTTCTAGGCGGAAGCGGTCATTCGTAGAATTGGCGTCGCATTAAAAGGATGCAGTTCACCAATGTCTGCTCTCGCCTAACTGCGGCCGGTCAAGTGATATGATCCCGATGGGCAGAAAACGACCCATTGCAGACATTCGGTGCAGTGCCCAGTTTTCGACACAAAAGGAGGCAAAACATGCTGTTTCACATTACTTATGAGTTCTCTCCGGGGGAACGTAACAACGCACAGATGCGATTTAAAGAAACAGGCGCTCTCCCACCAGATGGCGTAACAATGCATGGTCGATGGCACAGTGCTGCCGGCCATGTTGGTTTTCTGGTTGCTGAGTCTTCCGACGCAGTAGCCATTGGCAAATGGATGCAGAGCTGGACTGACCTGCTCTTGTTTGAGATCACTCCCGTTCTCACAGATGAAGAGGTCGCCGAAGTAATCGGGTAGCCCTATTCATGTCACCCATCTGAACGTCCGCTCCTGACCGAAAGCTGACGTTCGCGAATATCATGGATGTGAGACTTTGAGCTAGCGTCCCAATGACCGCTTTCGCCTAGAAGCAGACGTTCAGTTCAATGGAATTTCCTGGTCTCGACCGGCGGCAGACGGCCATAAGCGGTCGTTCGTGATAGGAGCACGCGACGTGATTTCGACTGAGTTGCTTACTGACTACTCGTAAGCACTGCTTTGCTTAGTCGAGTTGCCAACGGCCCATATTCGCCAGCACCGCTTGCGGCTGCTCGAATTGCTCCATGAGCAGGCGGTGGTAGAAACACTCTTCGTTGGAACGCAGTCGATCCGCCGCAAAGCGTGCGGCATAGCCTTCGATATGAATACCCGCCGCCGCGCGGTCCAGCACCGCCGGCAGCAGGTCGACCATGCCGCTGCCTTCATCAAACTGTTCCTTGTCGCGCCACACGATCTCGGGTGGCAGCAGATCCTCGAACGCCTTGCGCAGGATCCATTTTTCGACGCGCCGACCGCCGCCTCCCGCATAGAGTTTGAGTTCCGGCGCCACCGTCTGTGCCACCTCTATGACTTCCGTATCCAGAAACGGCACACGCGCCTCGATGGCATGGCGCATGGTCATGCGGTCCACCCGCTGCAGGTTGATATTGTGCAGCCGAGTAACCGAGCGGCGCAGTTCATTATGCAGCGTTTCGTGATCGGTAATTCCCTTGTGATAGGTGTAACCGGCAAACAGTTCGTCGGCGCCTTCGCCGGTAAGGATAACCTTCACCTTGTCCGCTGCCAGGCGGGCACAGAACCAGGTGGGGATGGCGCTACGCACCAGATCCTGGTCGAAGGATTCCAGGTAATAGATGATCTCGGGCAGTTTTTCGACCACCTCATCGGCGGAATAGATATATTCGTGATGAATAGAACCAATATGCTGCGCAACACGACGCGCCGCCGCCAGGTCGCGCGCACCCTCGATACCCACGGAGAAGGTGTGCAACTCGGGCATGTATCGGCGTGCCACCGCCGCAATGATACTGCTGTCGAGCCCGCCGGAGAGAAACGCCCCTAAGGGCACATCACTCAGCAGCCGCTTCTTCACCGCTGCCTCGATGGTTTCGCGAATTCTACGGATATGATCAGCCAGGTTACGCTCCAGCGGAGTTCGATCCGGCACTTGGTAATAGGTACGAAAACCGCTTTCGGAGTCGTAGAGGGTGCCGGGCGGAAACTCCTTGACATCCTCGGTCAGCGGCGTCAGTGCCTTGAGCTCCGAGGCAAAATACAGCGTCTCAGCAGCGTTGTCTTGAGACTCCCGGGCATAATACAGCGGCTTGATGCCGATGCGATCGCGCGCCAGTATCAATCGATTGTCCGAAGAGATAGCGAAGGCAAACATACCGTCAAGCAAATGCGGCGTCGCCAAGCCATGATCTTCAAACACGTGGAGAATGGTTTCGCTATCGCTGTCGGAGGAAAACTCGTGCTCGCCGCCGAGTTGCCGCCGCAACTGGGGGTGATTGTAGACCATGCCATTGGCCACCAGCGTCGCGCTGCGGTCTTTGTTGTGAATCGGCTGCTGACCCCGGGCCGGGTCCATGATGGCCAACCGGGTGTGGCCCACGACGCCTTGATTCACATGGATATGCACGCCGTGACCATCCGGTCCACGGTGACGCTGGGCCTCGATCATACGTTGGACTGTCGATTCGTCGACGTGGCCCCAAATTCCGGCAATTCCGCACATCACAAGATCCAGAGGTCGTCAGCTTCAATCCCCTGTTAGGCTGGCAGGCGGAGTGTATCGATGAATGAAGACGAGACATCGTCGTTCTTCTTTCCGCCGAGCGCAAAATAGTACAGGGGCTCCCCTTCCAATGAGAATCGGTGGCGATACCGCTGGAGGTGGTACAGGTCTAGGTATTTGGAAGAGATGAGCTCCCGAATGAGCATCGAGAACCCAGAATCGTCGCTTCTATCAAGGAACGTCTCCTTGATGTTGAAAGCAACCCAGCCTTGCTTCGAGATCAGATTGAATGCCTCCAAGAAGGCTTGCGGCGGGATATCTCCGAACCCCAGCGCCGCGACCGAGATCAGGCACTCCATAGACCACGAAGCTATTTCCTCGCGTTCCTCAACGGTCAGTGAGCAAAGGTCCATGACATAGTACGCATCGTACACACCTGGCCTGTCCCTCTCCGTCGCATCGCGGGCCCCAGGGATGATGTCGATGCCGATAAGTCGTGACACGCCGTGTTTCTTTAGTTCTTCCCCGACCACCCCGTTGCCAGCGCCAAGGTCGAGAACCCTTAGCTCGTTCAAGCGTTGGTCGGACTGAGACAGCGAATACTTCAGTACGTCTGTGACAGTTGATGGAGACTGGCACCTAAGTCGTTCGTAGACCACCTGCTCGTATAGACCCGGTATCCGATAGAGCCGATCGTATTCGTGG
>CAXMNC010000090.1:0-6064 GCA_964194625.1 Acidiferrobacterales bacterium | reverse complement strand
AAACGCAGAGGACGCAAAGTCGAGGAATTCGCAGAAGGATCTTATATGCTTGATTTTCTCTGCGTCTTGGCACCTCTGCGTCGTATACGGGCATGGAGAACAAATCGTATAAGGCCCTCGGTAGCCAGGCGCAAAGAACTGTCAGCTCGGGGCAATAACTTTCCTGTGATAGTGTATTCTCGTCATTTCATAGGTGTCACCTGTCCAATCGGTAGAACAGGGGCGCTGGTCTGATCGTAGCCTCACGGCTAAACTGGATGCTTCTGTTAAGCAAGCGTAACCACCATGAGCTTATATCGCCTTCTATGTGAAAGAGCACAAGCCAACCAACCGATTCGGGTGGGTATTATCGGTGCCGGTAAATTCGCATCCATGTTTCTGGCCCAAGCCCTACATACGCCCGGGATCCATATCATGGCTGTGTGTGACATCGAGGTGGCACGTGCGCGGGCAACCCTAGATCGCTTGGACTGGCCACAGGGGCGAGCGGCTGCCACATCGTTTGCGCAGGCGGTCAGAGATGGAACCACCTATATTACCGACGATGCGGCCAGGCTAATCGCCGCCGATCACATGGAGGTGGTGGTGGATTGCACCGGCGATCCGAGTGCGGGCATTCGGCATGCGCTTGCTTGCTTTGATGCCGGCCGACACATTGTCATGGTCAACGTCGAGGCCGATACACTGGCGGGACCACTATTAGCACAGCGCGCAGCCCAGGCTGAGGTCGTCTACTCATTGGCCTATGGTGATCAGCCGGCATTGATTGCGGAAATGGTCGACTGGGCGCGAGCAACCGGTTTCAATGTCGTATGTGCCGGTAAGGGTACCAAGTACTTGCCGCAATACCACGCATCAACCCCAGATACAGTTTGGCAGTACTATGGGCTCACACCCGAACAGGCAACGGCTGGTCATATGAACCCGAAGATGTTCAATTCGTTTCTCGATGGTACCAAGTCGGCCATCGAGATGGCGGCGGTTGCCAACGCTACACGGCTAACGCCAGCCCCTGAAGGCCTGGCGTTTCCACCCTGTGGCGTAGATGCATTACCACAGCTATTGAAACCACATGATGCGGGCGGACTGCTGCACCACAAAGGAACAGTAGAAGTTGTGTCGTCACTCAATCGAGATGGTAGCGACGTCGAGCGCGATCTCCGCTGGGGCGTTTATGTTACCTTCGAGGCACCGTCGGACTATGCAACCAGCTGCTTTGGCGAGTATGGCCTGGTGACCGACGACAGTGGACACTACTCAGCATTGTATCGCCCTTTTCATCTTATTGGCCTCGAACTTGGAATCAGTATTGCTTCAGTTGCGTTGCGCGGTGAGGCTACTGGTAGAGCACGAGGGTTTGTTGGCGATGTCGTCGCCACTGCCAAGCGCGATTTGGCCGCTGGCGAGGTACTGGATGGAGAGGGCGGCTATACCGTTTGGGGAAAGCTGATGCCCGCTACCGACTCACTCTCGACTGGCGGCCTACCTATTGGGCTTGCTCACAGCGTAAAACTCGTAAACGCGCGCGCCGCCGGCGAAACCATTCATTGGCAGGATGTGGAAGTAGACGAATCATCAGAAGCGGTAAAGATTCGCCGAGAAATGGAAACATCTTTTCAACCTCCACATAGTGCTAGCGCCACTGGTTAAAGACATGCCGAAGTTTGCCGCCAACCTGACGATGTTGTTCAATGAACTGGATTTTCTCGATCGATTCGGAGCAGCGGCGCGTGCTGGTTTCAAGGGCGTCGAATACCTGTTCCCCTATGATTACGAGGCGGCTGTCCTAAACGAGCACTTACAGCAGCACAACTTAGTGCAGGTGTTGCATAACCTACCCGCTGGCGACTGGAGTGCCGGCGATCGCGGTATCGGCTGTCATCCCGATCGCGTGACCGAGTTTCAAGACGGTGTTGGTATGGCCATCGACTACGCCACCGCCCTCGGGTGCAAACAAGTAAATTGTCTTGCAGGTATCGCGCCAGTTGGTGTGCCAATTGAGAAGCTACATGAGACACTGGTAACCAATCTCAAGTTTGCGGCAGAGAAGTTGGACGCTGTCAGCGTCGCCTTGCTGATGGAACCGATCAATACCATCGACATTCCAGGATTCTTTCTGCACCACTCGAAACAAGCGCTTGAAATCATTGAAGAGGTCGGAGCAAAAAACCTCCAGTTGCAATATGACATCTACCATATGCAAATCATGGAGGGTGATCTCGCGCGAACACTGGAAACCAACATCAACGTCATCAGACACATCCAGCTCGCCGACAACCCGGGTCGCCATGAACCAGGAACTGGTGAGATCAACTATGGCTTCGTCTTTAAGCACTTGGACAGCATCGGTTATCAAGGTTGGATAGGATGCGAGTATAAGCCACTCTCATCTACCGAAGCAGGATTGGATTGGGTGCGTCCGTATCTATAAAAAACTGGGAGGAACATCATCATGAGCAAAATCGGTTTCATTGGCGTCGGCATTATGGGCCGGCCCATGGCGGGTCATTTGCAGGCAGCGGGACACCAACTCTTTCTGGTCAAACATCGTTCGCCGCTTCCCCAGGAATTATTGGATGGCGGCGCGGTGGCGTGTGGGAGCTGTCAAGAAGTTGCACAACAAGCCGAAATCATCATCACCATGGTGCCGGACACGCCTGATGTAGAACAAACGTTGTTCGGACCTGACGGGGTAGCGGCTGGGTTGAGTGCCGGCAAAACGGTTGTCGATATGAGTTCTATCTCACCGATAGAGACCAAAAAGTTTGCATCTCGCATCAACGAGCTGGGATGCGATTATTTAGATGCACCGGTGTCCGGAGGCGAAGTTGGGGCCAAAAATGCGGCGTTGACGATTATGGTCGGCGGGCCGCCGGCCGTGTTCGACCAGGTCAAACCACTGTTCGAGCTCATGGGAAAAAACATAACGTTGGTTGGTGAAAACGGTACCGGTCAGACGTGTAAGGTCGCCAATCAAATCATCGTTGCCTTAACCATCGAAGCCGTCAGCGAAGCGCTGGTGTTTGCATCGAAGGCCGGGGCTGATCCGGCCCGCGTCCGTGAGGCACTCATGGGTGGCTTCGCGGGATCGCGGATTCTAGAAGTGCATGGTGAACGCATGATCAAGCGGACGTTTGATCCCGGCTTCCGCATCGAACTCCATCAGAAGGACCTCAACTTGGCCCTCGAGGGCGCGCGCGCGTTGAATATGAGCCTGCCCAATACCGCCAAGACACAGGAGCTCTTTAATGCCTGCGCCGACAAGGGCTGGGCTACCAAGGACCATTCGGCGCTGGTCAGAGCCTTAGAGGAACTCGCGAACCACGAGGTAGCGTAGACCCGAAAACCTTCCGAACGATCAGGCCTTGGCTGACGCAGCGATAATACCCTCAAACTGGCGCAAGAATTTCCTTCATGCGTCGGTGACTGTTCTCATCGTAACTGCCATTTGCGTCTTAGCCGCGCGCTTTGTTCCCTTGGTTCAGTTAGTAGAGAACTGGGTGTACGACCTGCGGGTTGCTTCATTGACGCCGTCGATGCCGCAGTCCGACAAGATCATCATCGTAACCATCACAGAAGATACGCTCTCGACGCTACCCTACCGCTCGCCATTGGACCGACAGTTTCTGAGCGATCTTCTCCATCACCTGGAACAAAAAGGTGCAAAACTGATAGGCATAGACATCCTGTTCGATCAGCCCACGGAATCCGAAAAAGACGAAGCGCTGCGCACAACGCTGCTTGACCTTAATATTCCGGTAGTAGTGGCCTCCGTCGATGCGGACGCCGGCCTTACCGAACGCCAGGCGGCTTTTATGAGGGACTACCTAGATGGGGTAGAGCGCGGTCTTGCCTATGTGGCCGGAGACACGATAGATGGCACCGTGCGATCTGTATATATAAGGAGTCAAGAAGGAGGTCAATCGACGCTCGGATTTGCCGCTGCCCTGGCCAAGGTCGCTGGTGTCGAGGTGCCCGATGTTGATGTTGTTCCGCTCGACTACCGCGGCCGTCCTGACGTTGAAACACCCCCATTTCGGACGTTTCCGGCGCATGTGGTACCGTTGCTCCCTTCCCCTTGGTTTTCAGGAAAAATTGTCCTGATCGGCGCCGATCTGATGCTGAGCGACCGACATCGCACGCCGTTCGCCGCCGTCGCAGGACCCAAGGCCGGCAGGATGCCCGGGGTAGTGATACATGCACACGCCTTGGCACAACTCTTAGACGGGCGCGGGGAACGCCGGCTTGCTGCCTGGTACGAGATACTAGTTGTGCTGCTGTTCGCGGTCATTGGGATCGTTATCAGTGTACTTAACACACCAGTCGGCCTGAGAGTTAGTCTAGGGGCGCTAGCCATCATGATCGGTTGGGTGGGTGGATTTGTTCTGTATCAGCAAGGCGGTCCATTGATGCCGCTGGTAGTACCTACTATTGCGTTAGCGACATCAGGCGGGATATTTACCGCACATCTTTGGCGACAGGAGCGGGTACAGAAGCGATTTATCCGTCGCGCATTTTCGAAGTTCCTTGCGCCGGCCGTTATAGCCCAGTTGGAGGCCGATCCCAAGCGTCTTGCCCTGGGTGGCGAGAAACGTGAAATCACCTTTGTGTTCACGGACATCGCAGGCTTCACCACCCTCACCGAGCACGTAGAACCTACGATTCTTGTACCGCTGCTAAATACCTACTTCGACGAGGCCTGTAAGATCGTGCTCCGACATGGCGGCACGATCGATAAATTTGTCGGCGACGCACTTCACGTCATGTTTAATGCACCCGGTGATCAACCCGACCACGCTGAACGCGCAGTCCGATGTGCCATCGAGCTCGACCGGTTCTGCCAGTCCTTCCGCTCGCAGCAGGCCACGCGTGGGATCACATTCGGAACAACGCGCATCGGTGTCAACACAGGGCCGGCTATAGTCGGCAACTTCGGTGGGAAAGAGCATTTCGACTATACCGCCCACGGTAATTCCATCAACACAGCGGCGCGATTGGAAAGCGTCAACAAGCATCTGGGTACCCGGATCTGCGTAAGTGCAACGGCAGCTGAAAAGTGTAATGGTATCGTTTTCCGTCCTGTCGGCCGGTTGGTGCTCAAGGGCAAAACGGAGGCAATCGAGGCCTTGGAACCACTATCTGAGGCGGCAGCCGCCAGCGCCAAGACCGCCGAATATAGCGAAGCGTATCGTCTGATGGAGAGCTCAAGTCCCGAAGCCGCTCGCGCCTTCGATGATCTCGCGAAGGATTACCCCGACGACCCGCTTATTGCCTTCCACGCCCGACGTCTTGAATCTGGGCAAACCGGACACACCATCGTGATGACGGAGAAGTAAGCCCGGCAACAATACCGCGCTTGGGCACTGTTCTCGTTCGGGACCAAACGCGAGTGGTTGAACATGTAATACAGGCCACGCGCAGGTTCTCACTTTTCACTCCGGGCAATAGCACCGACCAGGATTCGGGCTTGACGTGCGCAACCGTTTTCCGACATCCACGCCGCACGATGGGCCTGCGTTGGGAGTTCTGTCGGGACAAGGAGAATCGTCAGGTTTGCCCATCGATAACCACCCTGAGGGCGCGCCAGATAAGTTGCTCCATCTGCCAGCGGCAGCTCAGCCGGCCATATCATCGTCCGCTTTCCTTGTGGCCATTCTTTTCTAGTCTCGCGTTGCCGGTCGCCGACCTGTTTGACCGTCAAGACGATCTTCTTACCCGTGTGCGCACGCCACAGGTTCACAGGCTTGTCAGCGCGCACGCAATAAACACCAGAGCGGCCCACATTGATCGCCCAGACATCCGGTCGAGCGGCGCCGGGTGCCGCACGAAACACCGCAAGCGATGGGTCATTCTCGGGCGGGCCGGTAACAATCTGGGACAAAGAAGTCAGAAGATTGTTGGTCTTGCCACTCGGTGACGGTTCCGGTTTACCCTTGTAGGGACCCGTGAGTTTGATGGTCTTGCCTTCCGGCGATATGAGGGTGACGGTGACTCCAGCCGCCAGCGTTATTGATGCTGCGCCGTCGACAATCGCACCGGCTTTCAATGTCGGCGCGTTGGAAGA
>CAXMNC010000089.1:0-4847 GCA_964194625.1 Acidiferrobacterales bacterium | reverse complement strand
TCGAGCTCGCGCAGACGCTTCGCCTCTGACACCTCCATGCCGCCGTACTTCGTCTTCCAACGATAGATCGACTGCTCGGATACGCCGTGGCGCCGCACCAGCTCCACCGTCGGCACCCCGGCTTCGTGCTCCTTCAAAATCCCAATGATTTTCTCTTCTGAATACCGTTTGCCCTTCATCTTCGGACCTCCCTTCGGTCAAAATACAGGGAAATCCCTCAACCTGCATGGGCCGGTTTACGGGGGACAGATCACACCGAAGTTGAGAACGGGGAAACCTACTGCCGGAAACTGCTGACCAAGGTGGGGTTCTCCACGAAGTCGGTCTGATTGACGACTTGGGGAGACTCGATGGACTTGCGGAAAAGGGCGTTTATCCGACCTATACTCGAGTGACGCCTTCGCTGGTTATTTTTACCCGTTCTCCAGGATTGTGGAGGTCCTTATGGCGAACGAGAATCAAACGTGTTTTCGCAGGCGAACCGCAAGACGATGCGCCGTTGCGGGAGCTATTGTGTTATCGGCCCATACCGCTCCGGCTCTTGCGTATCTGGATCCAGGTACCGGGAGCATCATCTTGCAGGGACTGTTGGCTGGCATCGCCGCTGTGGCCGTTGCCGGCAGCGTGTTCTGGCATCGGGTCAAGACGAAATTCACCTCGCTGTTTCTCCTTAGGAAGTCTCCAGCCACTGATTCCGATCAGGATTCCTGACAACTATATCCTCGTATGAGCGATACGATTTCTGACGCTGGGTCATTCCGGGACCCCTCGGGACGTGTATTCCTGGTGGACGACAAAGTTTATCGCACTGTGATGCCACGTGCGGCAGATGACTTCGAATTCGTACGTTCCACTGGTCTTATTGAGGAGTTGGTTTCCGGGGGACACCTGATCCCAGAAACGATTGTTGATAACGATACGCTCGGGACAGCCGCTACGGGCGCGCGCTACGTGCTCGAACATCCACGCTTGCCATTTGTCTCATATCCGTACGAATGGCCATTCGCTGCATTGAAGGCTGCGGCACTGCATCACCTCGATGTGCACTTGGCCGCGCTGGAACATGGCGTGAACTTGTCGGATGCAACGGCTTACAACATACAGTTCTGCGGAGCCAAGCCGCTGTTTATCGACGTTCTGTCGTTCAGGCGATATCGCGAAGGTGAGTTCTGGATGGGACATCGGCAGTTTTGTGAGCAGTTTCTAAACCCACTGTTACTCAGGTCACTCGTCGGTGTCCCGCATAACTCCTGGTACCGCGGAGAGCTGGAGGGGATCAGTGCGCAGTGGCTCTCTCGGATGTTACCGCTAAGACATAAGCTGTCTCCGAATGTGTTATCGCACGTCGTCTTGCAGGCCCGTTTTCAGACCCGAAGCGGCAGTCAAAAACAGGCCACGCACGTGGTCGCCAAGCGACAACTCCCGCGAACGGCATTCAAACATATTCTGACCGGGTTAAAGAAGTGGATCGCCCGGCTGGAACCAGGCGGTCGCGGCGAAACTGTTTGGCAAGCGTACGCTGGCGATAATACCTACGCACCTGACGAGACTAGCCGCAAACACGAATTCATCAACACCTTCGCAGAAGCAGTCACTGGCGGTGTAGTTTGGGACATCGGCTGCAATACTGGTGACTATACTAGCGTGGCACTTGCAGCTGGGGTCGGAACGGTCATCGGGTTCGACTATGACCAGGCTACCCTGGATCTCGCTTTCTCCCGTGCACAGGCGAAGGACCTCAACTTCCTGCCGCTATACATGGATGCAGCGAATCCACCTCCGAGTCAGGGGTGGGCCCAGGGCGAGCGTCAGGGACTCGCACAACGCGCCAAGCCTGACGCACTGATAGCCCTTGCGCTGATCCATCACCTTGCGATTAGTAAGAACGTTCCACTGCCCGCGGTCGTCGACTGGTTGGTCGACTTGGCACCCGAGGGCGTTATCGAGTTCGTACAAAAGACAGATCCCATGGTTCGGACGCTGCTGCAGTTACGCGAGGATGTCTTCGACGACTATAGCGAAGAAGCGTTCGTTCAGGCTGTTGAACGGCGTGCCGAACTCGTTCGTACCGAAACCGTATCTGAGAGTGGTCGCCGCCTGTTTTGGTACAGACGGCGTTGAAACTACAAATGAATCATATTCGAAAAGGCCGGCACTGTGAGCAATATACACCCTAGGCAGGCGGCAATTGGTGGCGCACTCAGCGTCGTCCTTATCGCTAATCTATTCCTCTTTATGCCGTTCACGCTGTACGTTGGCAACAGCAGCGAACTTACCGTTTCGTTCGGGACGATCTTCCAAGTCTATTTGCCGTTGGCGATGCTTCTGGTCGGCGTTCTCGCGTTCGTTGCTATGGTATTGCCCCGTTCCCTGTATCTCGTCTTTCTGAGTCTGATTGCGACTGCAAGCATACTGTTTTGGATTCAAGGCAACCTACTGGTGTGGGACTATGGCCTTCTGGATGGACGTTCCATCGATTGGGCTGCCGACGGATCGCGAGGATGGCTTGAGATCGGCATTTGGGTGAGCGCGCTAGTCCTAACCGTAGTCGCCAATAGACGACTGAAGCAGCACATCATCCGTGCTGCATTGGTGGTCTTTTTTCTGCAGGCTACGGTATTTTCCTACAACTGGATGATGTACACGCCTGAGAAGTTGGCCAGCTCAGACGTCCGGAACACCGCTGACGCCCTAGGAAAAATCCACCAATTCTCCTCGAAAAAGAACGTGCTCCATATCATTGCTGATGGGTTTCAGTCGGACATCTTTGCCGAAATCACATCGACGGGTGAGCTAGGAGCACGCCTGACGACCGCGCTGGATGGCTTCACGTTTTTCCCTGAACAAATGGGCGTATTTCCCCTGACGCATATGACGCTTTCCGCCATATTGACCGGCAAGATATACCGCAACGAGTTGCCCATCAAAGAGCATATGGCATCGACGGTAGGTGGCGAATCTATTTTGAGTGTGGCCAATGATGCCGGCTATGAGATCGACTTGGCAGTGCCCGAGGGGGCATTGGCCAGCATGTATTCCATTGCCCCGTATACCAACATGTATGGTGTCACGAGCCAACAGCATGTCAGCAGAACGGAGTTTGAAATCTACGAATCCGCTAAGGTGCTCGATTTGACGCTATTCAGACTCAGTCCACACTTTCTGAAAAAACACATCTACAACGAACAACTTTGGTTGGTGCAGTCCTTCATGGTAGACGAGGATTACAAGGGGCTGGACTTCTTTTCGCACACCGCGTTTCTGAGAGAGCTTTCCGAACGCATGTCAGCGGATCGGCCCGAACCCGTCTACAAACTCATTCATTTGATGTTAAGTCACAACCCCATGGTTACCACCGCGCAATGCACATATGCCGGGAGGGTCTTGCAGACTGTCCGTGAAACGGTCAGGAACCAGGCAACGTGCGGTCTGATTGAGGTGGTGAATCTTCTGGAAAACATGAAAAGGCTTGGAATCTATGATGACGCAACCATCGTATTGATGGGTGATCATGGCGCCTGGGTTCCGCCTGTAGGCCTGACGGGAATAGTCAACCCGGATGGCAAGTCTACCGATTTCATCAATCCCGCTATGGTGGCCTTGGCGGCGCCGCTCCTCGCGGTAAAACGCCCGGGCGAGTCAGGGCCTATGAAGATCAACAATGCGCCGAGCTGGATTGTCGATACGGCGGCGACGATAGCAAAGGCCACGGGGCTAGAGGCGAATTTCGCAGGAAAATCGGTATTTGATCTTGACTCCGAAGAACCGCGGGAACGACGGTTTTTTGTCTACAGATATAACGGCAGCGATTGGACAAATAACTATCTTGCGCCGATATACGAGTTCATCGTCAACGGAAGTGTATTCGACAGTTCATCCTGGCGTTACACGGTAACTCACCTACAAAACGGGCGAGTCGAGCAGGGGCAGGGCAAGCTTACCATTTGGCAGACGGTCAGGTCGAAGTAATGGATTCGGATAGAAAGTGTTTCGACAATAGGTGTCGAGGGCCAGCAGGTGACGGGTTCTGGACGGTCTGCGAACGGCCGGACCGTACCGACGCCGTGGAAACAGAACTTTTACCTGTCGCCAGTCCAGGTATCACCCTACCACAATTCTACCAGCAGAAATCTAAATCTCCTCGTGTTTCAGTACGAACTCAGGTGAGAAATACAAATGAGACCCAATGCCAGTTCCAGGGTCGGATGATTAGTCGCTCACAATCGATTTCAGGACGTCTGGGCACCACTCGTCCTTCGTCCTCGTGGTGATAGTCTGCAGCAGCACACAGCGCACACTGCGAGAGGAAATGGAAGGTGATAGTGCGGATAGTTGTGTGGGGATAATTCAAATAGTTCCTTATTGTTATTCTGAATAGTTCTCGATTATTTTCCGAACCGTGAATATTCTTCTGTTTTGCTTCGCATTAATCCGCTTCAGTGGCCGTGGGCTGCGCCCCCCAACCACTTCACTGGATTAATCTGATTTGTTTCGTTGTTTGTTTTAAGACCTATCCGCGTCTGTCGGTTGAGGGCGGTGCGTTTGTAGGCCGAGAGCCCGCTCGGCGCAATGCTGGGCAGGGCAGTTCTGCTACCACTTTGCTACCAACACGCGCCAATTCAGCATGATTTGAGCAAAGAAAAGGGGCACCGAAGCGCCCCTAAGTTGCTGATTAAGTTACCTTGCGTCTTATTGGGTTATCTCCCGGACGAACAACATGTCCGTGATGCCCATGGCGATCTCCGCCAGATAGGCGGCCGCGAGGGGGCCGCTGATGCGCGAGATTGCCCGCAGCTCGAACAGAGACTTCTCTTTTTCGCCACATTTCATACCCGATCCCTGCAGCA
>CAXMNC010000088.1:0-6358 GCA_964194625.1 Acidiferrobacterales bacterium | reverse complement strand
CCCAAGCGGGTAGCGCCGCTACTCGGTTCCGTGATAAGTGAGGGATGTGTGCGAATATGCTGGCCGAGGGCCGCGTTGAACTCGGCAAGGTTGGCGAAGGATGGTGGCGTACTCACGTGCACCTGAGTCATGAGTCGATCGAAATTCAAGAGATGATCGTATTCATCACGCCGACCGACTTGATCGAGGGCAACCGTCTTGAATGCAAGCGCGCGTCTGTTAGTGGGATCCAGCCGAAGACAATTATCACATGCGTGTAGGGCCGCTGCAGGATCACCCTGTTCCAATAAGTACCCCGCCAAAACCACATGTGTTTTGACAGACTCAGGATTGAGTTCGTTTGTCCGTCGTAGTGCGGTGACCGCGTCGTCGAGTCTGCCAAGATCTTTGCAAGCTGTGCCTAGGTTGTAGTGTGCATCAGCGTAGTTTGGTTGGATGTCGATAGCGCAGCGATAGGCACCAACCGCCTCTTCAACTCTTCCAAGTTCCTGTAGCACGACACCAAGGTTTGTGTGGGCGAGAACGAAATCGGGTTTAAGCCGAATGGCACGCTGGTAGGCAGCTATTGCTTCATCCGGTCTACCAAGCGTGCGCAATACATTACCGAGGTTCGTGTGGTAGTGTGGGTTCTGCGAGTTATGGTTGATCGCCTTCTGAATCAAACCTAAGGCTGTTGCAGTTTGGCCGGCTTGGTGGGTGAGAACACCAAGTAGATGAAGCGCATCGGGGTGATTGCCTTCAGCTTGCAGTATCTGGCGATATAAATCCTCCGCTTCACGCAGGCGCCCCGACTCGTGATGCTGGACGGCTAAAGAAAATGCCTCGGCAATATTCACGCGCCTTGCTTGTTCGCTCTAACGCACGGGCAATTGTTTGTCGCACGGTGTGTCTTCTTGACAGAGGCTAGTTCCACAATTGCGATAGACTCTGCAGAGACAAGTATCATCTTCCGTTCTTTGTTAGTTTAACAGCTATCGTATACCGGATGAACTCGCAACTCCGTGATGGAGTTCTCGCGCTGTGAGGAATACGACTGTCGAAAAATACCATTCGCCCTGGCGTAGGGTAGACTGACTTTATAATGTCATTTTGTGCTTCATTGTAAAATACAGTTTCACCTGTCCAATCAGCCTGCCATTCTGGGTTGGCGTAGTACAGTAGTGTGTAAAAGCCTTCGGCAGTATTGTCGACGTGGACCGTCGGACAATTACCATAGTCATATCCGTTTACATACATGCGGTCGACATCGAACTGCCCCTTGGTGATGTTGTCGTCAATTATCTCGATCAGTCTGTTTATCGGCTTTACCTTAGAAGCGAATTCCTCGGATATAGGCGCCATCCAAAAGACAAACATATCGCCGGGTTTAGATCGTTGACCAAACTTATAGATGGGCTGATGAATGCTATCGAAGATCTCATTAATCAATTCCCGTGAAACTAGATTGTCATAAATTTCGAGGCGCATGTTTGATCTCTATTTTCCGACGGGCGCAGATAGGGCCACGTATAAACTGCTTGCCTCTGCTGCTGCTGGTTTCTTATATCCAATACGCGGTTCGTGTCATTATTTTCGCACTAAATCGCATAAGACGACGGGCGGCGGTCGGCAGTGGGGCGGCGCCGGCCTCGATTGCTACGGTGGCATGGCGACCTTCGTCCTCGCACATCTGTTCGAGGATAGCGCGACTTTCTTTGTCGTTTGTGGGCAAGCGCGCGAGGTGTCCTTCAAGATGGGCTACCACCTGCCGCTCGGTTTCGGCGACAAAACCCAGGCTCCACTGGTCGCCGACGAGGCCAGCCAGCGCCCCGATCGTGAATGATCCTGCGTACCAGATCGGGTTTAGGTAACTAGTGTGACTACCAAGCTCGTTAATTCGGGCCTCAGTCCACGCGAGGTGATCATTTTCTTCCGTTGCCGATTGTTTCAACTTGTCCCGCACGCCACGTGTATGGGCGGTCGCTGCCTGGCCGCGGTATAGGGCCTGCGCACAGACTTCACCGGCATGATTGACACGCATCAAACGTGCAGAAAGTTCTCGCTCCGCGGCTGCTAGCTCGGTCTCGACGACACCCGCCGCTGGATTATCACGTTCAGCGCTTGGTGCCGGCGCAAATAGCGTGCGAAGGCCATTGTCACATTGATCAATAATCCGGTCGAGACGAGAAAAACGTTTTGTATTCATACTAGACAAGATACACACGGATAAAGCATGAGTATCAAGTTACAAGTAGCATGTTGCAAGTACTTTTGCTGCCAGCGCGAGGTATGACGTGGTGAGTAGCAAGATACTTCTTACTTCCACGATACTCGTGGGTTACGTTTCCTTGCCGCACTTCTCAGTTCCCACTCGCAACTGCCGATCGATTAGGGCGACCGGGTGAAGCACTTCGACGTTTAGGCCAATCGCGCGAATACCGTCCACCAGATGCAGGGCGCAACCTATATTAGATGTGATAAGAACTTCAGGCACTATTTGTTTGAGTGCTTCCAGTTTGCTGGTGCGTAACTCTTCGGCCATCTCAGTTTGTGTCAGAAAGTAAGTACCGGCCGCCCCGCAGCAAAGGTTATTTTCCGGTAGCGGGCATAGCTGCACGGCGGGGATCTTTTCCAGCAGACGATAGGGTTTATCCTCGTGGCGCAGGACGTTTGTCAGTGTGCAGGGATCGTGTACGGCGATACGCGCCGCCAGCGGAGCCAGTGATACTTCCTTAGGCCATTCGCAGTCATCAAGGAAATGGTTAATGTCTTGGGTCATTGAGGCGAATATCTGTGCACGTGGATCGTCTTGTAGGCAATCGTTGTATTCTGAGAGCATGGCGCCGCAACCGCTGGCGATGCTGATGATGGCGTCGAGTCGGTCGGTATCAAACGCGGCAACGTTTTGCTGCATCAATGCGGCTGCCTTGGTTAATTCGCCGGTGTGTTGGTGTAGCGCACCGCAGCACGCTTGACGTGGTGGTATATGTACATCGTAGCCAAGCGCGTTCAATACACGAATCGCCGCCATCAGCGTTTGTCCGTCAGCGATGCTGGTAACACAACCGATGAACAGGCCGACATCACCGCGTTTTGGTGCTCGTCCCGGATAAACAGGACGCCACTTAGTTTGTGCTGGGAGCGGCGGCAGTTTGGCATCCCATTGTGATAGCCCGAGGAGGCCTAGCAACCGTGTCTTGCGTAGGGACCATTGCAGGCCGCTACGTTGATAGAACCGCAAAACGTGGGCGAGTTTGCGAAGTCGTCGTGGTCGCGCGATCAATTTGTCCATGGCTATCTTGCGTATGAGGCGTTGTGCAAGAGGGCGCGCCCGTCGTGCTTCGATGAGCGCGCGACCGTGATCGATGAGTCGACCATAGTTGACCATGGCGGGGCAGACAGCTTCACAGTTTCGACAAGCGAGGCATAAAGCGAGGTGGGACTCGAGACGTGCCGTCAGTGGTAAATGGCCACTGGCCATTGCATGCATCAGCGCAATACGGCCGCGCGGCGACTCGTTTTCGGTTCGTGTTTTCCGATAAGTCGGGCAATGAGGCAAACAAAGGCCGCAGGCCACACAACGACCGGCCTCATCCCTAATAGCAGATTCCAGATCGGTAACGGTCAAATCGTTGAACTCATATAAATAAGGACAGGATGCACGGGTTGGCCTGATGCACTATCATCCCTGTATCTTGCTACTTGACTTTGATTAATTGCAACTGTGTCGGAATTCGCCCCCTATTATCGTCGTCATGTGTTTTTCTGCGTCAATAATCGCGAGGACGGCAGGGTATGTTGCGCGAAAAGCGGTTCCCAGCAAATGCGCGACTATGCCAAGGCCAAGATCAAGTCACTGGGTCTTTCCGGTGAGGGCGAGATTCGGGTCAACATGTCGGGCTGCTTGGACCGATGCGAGGAGGGTCCGACCATCGTCGTCTACCCCGAAGGGGTCTGGTATACATACGTGGATCAAGACGACATCGACGAGATCATTCAAGAACACCTGGTGCATGGACGCATCGTTGAGCGTTTACGCATATAAGTTGCCGTCAAATGTCGTGGGCTTGCCACTATATGGCACGGGGTGACGTGTGACGGCGCTCAAAAACGCTTAGTCGCGATATGACAAGCGGGCCAACAGTAGCTGGAAATGGACGCCTTGGGTGCAACCCGGTGTGATTGCGGCCTACACCAACCTCAGATGTACCGGTCATCCCCCGCCAACTGCGATATAAACTTATTAAGTTTCATATACTTACTTTGAATCAACCGTTCGTCAGAAAGCTTGTCTGGGCCACCTTGACAACGCGTCCAAATATTAGATAATTATGATATTAATATTATAGTCGGATCACAAGAACTGGCGCGATCCTTGCTTGATTTAGATAGCAGTACGATTTACCGCTTTGTGCTCTTTAGCATGAGGCATGAAAGGCTCCTCCATCCTCCTAGTGGTGGTTCGGGCGTGGCTCTTAGGCCACGCCTTTTTTTTGCCCTAAATTCAGTAGCTAGTCGCTAGTAGCGGGTAGCGAGGGTGAATGTGTTCAGTCCCTTGAGTTTCTAGCCACTCGCTACTCAACGGACTACTTGCTACTTGCTACTCGCTTTTGTAATATCCGGCGTCTTTCAGGGTAATGCGCAAAAGCCTTTAGAATGAAAACTTTCTCCGCAAAACCGGCGACCGTTAAGCGGGATTGGTGCGTTGTCGATGCTTCCGGCAAGGTGCTTGGCCGCTTGGCAACCGAGGTGGCTCGTCGACTGCGTGGCAAGCACAAGCCGGAATATACACCACACGTTGACACCGGTGACTACGTGATCGTGGTCAACGCAGGCAAGGTGCAGGTTACCGGTAGGAAAGCAGAAGCCAAGATGTACCATCGCTATTCAGGTTACCAAAGCGGTATGAAATCGATTTCCTTTAAGGAACTGCAGCACAAATTCCCTGAACGCATCATCGAAAGTGCAGTGAAAGGCATGCTGCCAAAGAATCCATTGGGTCGGTCCATGTTCAAGAAGCTCAAGGTGTACGCTGGACCGGAACACAAGCACCAGGCGCAAGCCCCTAGGCCGTTTGAAGTCTGAGATGAGCTAATCCATAACCATGGCAACCGCTACAAACGCAAACTATGGAACCGGTCGGCGCAAGACCGCAACAGCGCGAATCTATCTCAAGTCGGGCAAGGGCACTATCACCGTCAACAATCGATCGCTGAACGAATATTTTGGACGCGAAACAGCACGCATGATCGTCCGGCAACCGCTGGCGACGGTAGATATGGAAGAAAAGTTCGATATCACCGCCAATGTGTGCGGTGGTGGTCCCAGCGGGCAGGCGGGCGCCATTCGTCACGGTATCACGCGTGCCCTTATCGACTATGATGAAAGTCTGCGGCCGCGCTTACGCAGCGCCGGTTTTGTTACTCGCGACGCACGTGAGGTAGAACGCAAGAAGTGTGGTCTCCACAAAGCCCGCAAGCGGCCCCAGTATTCAAAACGCTAATGCGCTTCGCACCTTAGCGCAGACACAAGTTCAAAGATCCAAGATCCAAGGCCAGGCGAAGAAAGAGCTTGGAGGCCTTCGAAAATCTGGAGGTCTGGAAGTGTAGCTCAAACTTGTGCGTTGAGCTTTATAAAAGCTTACGTGGTGGCAAGGATTTTGGGTTCAAGGATCAGATCACACACGCCGCGTTGTCCGTCCCTTCTAATATCGCAGAGGGTTACGAACCAGATTTCCGGAACGAATACATCCGCTCCCCGAAATTTGCCAAGGGCTCACGCGGCGACCTCAAAACCCAACTGTATTACAGGCGCAGAAGCCGGTTTCATAGAACGGCGCAAAGCCCTACAATTCATAGACGAAGCGACGAAAATTTCGCGAATGATTCAGGGTCTGATTAAGCACTATGGTGCCGAAACCATTTCTTGACACGTCGTACTTGCTACTTCTGACTCGCATTTAAATAATGGGGGATCGTCTAGTGGTAGGACAGCGGACTCTGACTCCGTCAACCGAGGTTCGAATCCTCGTCCCCCAGCCAAATGAATCAGTCAGTTACAAACCAGAGCGTAGCTGGACTAATAGTCCAGTTTACGCTCTCCCGAATCGGTAAATTAAGCTTGATTGCGCCCTAAGTGTGTCTTGGGCTGTGACGAAAATGTGCCGACTTCTTGTCCGCCTTGTTAGATGACCTCAGCATGTTGAATGGAACAAGCCACCCACAGCCTTTCCGCCCGATGCCAAGTCGTTATAGATCTCGGCCGCCGCCTTCGTCTCGGCGATATGCAGCGAAATTTTCATCTCTTCAAGCTGGTCAATCGTCTCCTGACACGTGCGCAGCATCAGCAGCATCCCTCGACTCAGAACAACCGTCTGACT
>CAXMNC010000087.1:0-6215 GCA_964194625.1 Acidiferrobacterales bacterium | reverse complement strand
GGCGCTTCCGTTGTCTGGTATGGCTTTTGCCGTAGCGCTGTTAATGGCGATGCTTGCGATCATAGCCGTAATCGCCTCGGTCCATGGGCATGGCATTACGCTAATAGTGTTGTTCTTTGCGTCCTTCTTTCCGATTGGTTTTTTCCTGCTTGGGATACCCGGTTGGGTGCGGGTGATTGGTGTCCTAAACTTGGGTTATCTGATTGCCGGCCTGGTGGCATGGCAGATACCACGCGCGATCGAAAGATCTGAATCATCGGGCACCTAACTCATATGAGCCTGCAACCTGTCAAGGGCAATAGTCAGCAATAACCGGAGTCAGGTGGCACCAGTTATTGAACGATCTGATCGATCTTAGAAGACTGACTTTAGATTCAAGTGAAGGTTCTGCCCAAACACATATCGAGAGTGTGTTGCTGATGGATATCGAGAGTCAGCTGCTCTAGAATCAATTTCAGTTAACCTTGTACCGATGCATTCAAAAGACAATGGCTTGATCTGAGATCATCCAGTTAGTGTCGCATTCGGGTAAGGCGCAGTTCCGTGAATCGATCAGTAATGGCGGAAGCACACGGACAGTCCAATCAAAGCGCAAGGGTTATCACGCATCGCTGATGAACATCAGGCATCGTCAACGCGATAACTATCGATGTTACGGCGAGCTTGTGCGTATAGATACCGGTTAGGCGTCAGGCTCTGCCCGTGTCTTCCTAACCGGTGGCCAGGAACTTCTCCTGGTCAAACAAAGTTTGTCGTTTCAGCATATAAAACACGGCTCGACCGAGTTTGTGGGCGAGGATGGTGAGGGCCTTCGCCTTGTTGTGCTTTTGGGTCTTTTTCGCCAACCATTTTTGTGCGGCCGGATTGCCACGCAAGAACAGTACAGCCGCTTCGCCAAACGCCCATCTCAGATAGGCATTGCCGATCTTGGCGCCGCCGGATTTGCCGGCAGATTCACGCTTGCATTTGACCAGGCGGCAATACGAGACAAAGTCCTGTACGCGTTCAAATCGTTCGATGGTGTGGATTTCGTATAGAATCACCAGCGACAGGATATCGCCAATGCCGTTGACGGACTTGAGTCGAATAATGGTGTTTTTGTCTACCGATTTGGCCGTTTGTTTTAAATACCACTCGAGTTGACTCAGTTGTTCATCGTAAAAGTCGATACGCTTCAAGTCCAGATCAATACTTTTTTGCACGCTCACGTCAGGGAACACATCCCGCAGCTTCTCACGATGTTGGGCGTAGCGCAGATTATCCGTATTGGGCGGCAGGTTGTATTGGCTCAAAGTATTGTGGATATGTGCAATCAATTCCGCTCGCTGCCGCATCAGCCGCATACGACGGCGCATGAGATCGCGCGCACCGCGCCACTGTCGCGGATAGACGTAGGCGGTGGGGAACATGCCGCCTTTTAACTAACAGTCGAGCGATTTTCTCTGAATCTATCTTGTCGTTCTTGGCTTTACCGCCGTGTATGGCTTTCATGTACAAGGCATGGCCTAGTACAAAATCGATACCGTTATAACTATGTTGTTTGGTATAGAATTTCCTCTGAGCCTCCTCTTTTCATCAATCGTGCGACAGTGCACCAATTGGATGGTAGGTCATGCCTGCCAAGCCCGTAGAAGGGAGGAGGCTCAATGAGTATCAAGGCGCTCAACCGGACGCGTGAAAGGTTTGTGGGCGCAGCGTGGTAGCGTGGATGCCCGCACCACTTATTTCAGCCGTTGAGGCTGTAGAAAAACCCCAAATTTGATAAAATGGACGAACATAATCAATAAAGTTGGAGGGTGCGGACATGCCCCGATTCAAAGACCACAACTACGATCAAACCAAGATGATCCCCATCTCCTTTGATCGTCAGATTCTCCCCGGTACCCTTGAATATTCCCTTATCTATTTAGTTGAACACGAACTGGATTTATCCCTCTTCGATCATCGCTATCGTAATGATGAAGCGGGACGCCCGGCCTATGATCCGGCAATACTACTTGAAGATTGTTTTACTGGCTTATTCCCGCGGCATCACCAGCAGCCGCAAGATCGAACAGTTGTGTCGGGAGAATATCCTGTTTATGGCCATCTCGGCGGATAGCCAGCCACACTACACCACCATTGCGGATTTTATTTCGAGTTCAGCGGATGAGATCGCCCAACTCTTTTTGCAGGTGCTGATGGTCTGTGATGCCGAAGGCCTGATCAGAAGGACTTGGATGAAGACATGCGCGAACGCGAACAAAAGCAGCGCAAGAAGCTGCAACGCACCAGCCGCAAGATCAAACAAATCCTGGATGAACATGAAGTGTGTAAGGGGGTTAGCGGTTGTATCGTGCAAAGCAACGTCACTGACAACGACTCCGCCAAGATGAAGACCAGCCGTGGCGTCATCCAGGGCTACACCAGGGTGGCCGCCGTGGATGCCAAACACCAGGTCATCGTGCACGCCGAGACCCATGGGCAGGGCCAGGAACATGGCTTGTTAGAACCCACCATCGAACAGGCCCACTAGAACCTTAAATATAGCAAACGGCAAACGCACAAGACAAAGATTACCGCCGACAGCGGCTATCACAATGGCAAGGCCCTGGAATATCTCAACGTCCAGCACATCGACGGCTATATCGCCGACACCGGCTTTCGCAGCCGTGACCCGAAATTCAAAGACTACACACGGCACAAGCCCAAGGATCGACTCAAACCCAAAGAGCGATTCACTGTAGAGGATTTTACATACAGCAAGAAGAACAAAACCTGTCACTGCCCGGCCGGGCACGCCATGTGGCTGCAAGGCGAAGACCTCAAGATCGGACACCACCGCTTTATGAAATTCCAGGCCTACCAGGCCGATTGTGAAGCGTGCACCTTAAGAAAGCGCTGCCTGAGAAACCCTCAGCACAAAACCGCCCGGCAAGTCGCGATAAAGCTGGGCATCACCCAGGCTCACAAGGAAATCAGCCTGATCGAGCAGATGAAGCGGAAAATTGACTCCGCCAAAGGACGCTGTATTTACAGTCAGCGGCTCGGCACGGTAGAGCCGGCATTCGGGTATATCACAGACGCCATTGGATTCAAGCGATTCGGTCTGCGAGGCCGTGAAAAGGTCAACGCCCAATAGCAGTTAGTCAGTATGATCCACAATATCTTCAAGATACACCGATACGGGTGGTCGCCGACGTAGAATCGGAACCAAAAAGTCACATGAACAGCACGAGGACAAAGACTGTAAATCGACATGAATTCCTGGTTGAGGTCAGTAACTTGATTCCTCATTCTGCGAACTGGTCGTACCGGTTCTTTGACAATCGGGTTTTTCTACAGGCTCGTTAGACTGCCCAAATGAAAGCAAGACTGTCTCAAACAATGCTATTTCCAAAGACCGACAGTATGGCTCTGCTTTTGGCAATCATCGTGTGTCTATTCTGTTTTTGTTTTTTGGTATGAATGGGCTATGGATTGCTGTGGCATCAAGAGGGATTCGGTGGGTTTCTCTTATAATCTCGGTACTCCTAATCGTTCGTCGGATTCTGAAGCATTTAAAACTTTGGGACCCGTGACCCACCGAACGCGGCCCGCCTGATCAGCCCCCGGCCCCCGATTGACCAGCCCATGCTCAGCTCCCACTGACCTATCATCTTGTTTCGGACATCGGCCGCTCCTGCGCGCCCGAACGAAGTGACAAAGTGCCCTTGGGGTGCCCGCGGCACTCGTGTGTCCTGCCCATCGCCTAAAGAGGTGTCAGTCGTCCCCTTTGGTCCCGATTTACCGAATTTCCTGTACAGGACGCCTCCTCGGATGTTTTTGGGTTGCCGGGCCCGGATGCCCGGTGGCAAAATCGATTAATGGCGGTTTTTCGGTACGGCGATCCAGGAGATTGCCGGTGCACCGCGCCCAAATCCTGTGGAAACGGCATGGCATGCGGAAGGAAATTCCTATCCTTTTTTCTGTCAGATATCGTTATCGAGCAGTCATGAAAAAGTTATCTCTCAAATTTGGAATCATGATAACAACCGTTGCGCTGGCCGCGATGCTTGCTGGAATGTGGCTCGCCGCAACATATCGGGAAAACGATTCGGGCGCCATGTTGTTGCCCGATCGGGTGATGACTTTGTTTCCTGATCCGAAGCCACTGACGGCCTTTGCGCTCACCGATCATCAGAATCGGGTATTTGATCTTTCACGCTTGAAGGGCAAATGGTCCTTTCTCTTTTTCGGCTTCACCCATCGCCCGGACCTTTGTCCTGCGACCCTGGCGATATTGGCCCGCGCACGTGAGAACATCGCAAAAAATGCGGTCGGCGCTGAAGACGTCCAATTCATCTTTATCTCAGTTGATCCGAATCGCGATACCATCAGCAGGCTCAGGCAATATGTGGGCTATTTTCATAAGACCTTTGTGTGACGGGAGACGACACACAGATCGGTAACCTGACGAGCCAGCTAGGCGCCTGGTATGAGGTTTCGATCACCCGAGTTTAAAAAACTATCCCGTCATTCACGCTTCTGCGGTATTTTTGGTGGACCCGCAGGCGCGATATCATGCCGTGTTCACGCCGCCCCATGATGCGGATGTCAAAAGCAGGCGTTTCGGATTTGTGCGAGCGCTTGAAGAGCGTAATGCGACATGAGATGGCACCATCCGGTCTTTGTTTGCCTGATGGTGGCGCTAACCTTCATCGTCGCTGCGAGCGAAGACATGGGCGTTACCATAGACAATCTCTGGATACGGGAAGCGCCGCCCGGCATGACCACGATGGCCGGGTACATGGTGTTGCGAAACAACACATCACGGCCAGAAGTACCCGTGGCCGCAAGCAGTTCCGGCTTCGAAACCGTGATGATTCACCGCAGTATCGTTCAGGACGGCATGGCGCGCATGGTGCACGCGTCGCAGATCGAGCTTGTACCCAACGCGGGCCTGGTCTTTGCGCCGGGAGGTTATCATCTGATGCTGATGAACCCGAAACGGACATTGCGCGCCGGCGATCGGGTTGACATCATCCTGGAATTCCGCAGCGGCCTTCGTTTACCCGTCACCTTCGAGGTGCGCAAATGAGAACCGGCAAACGGTGGGACGGGTCACAACCACAGCCACTAGCGCGGGTCGGTAAAACAAGGCATCCAAGAAAACCCCCCCGCCAAGCAACAAAAGGTGCAGGGTGGATGAAGGCTAAGGTACGAGCGTCTTCGCCACGGAAGGAAACTTCTGGGGTTATTCGGTTCTGCCGGTTACTTCGACTGTGCCACCAGGTAGTCGACGGCGGCCTTGACCTCAGCGTCGCTCAGCGCCGGGTTGCCACCTTTGGCCGGCATCACTCCCGCGCTCCCCTGGACCCCGTTGATGGCGCTGGCGTACAGGATGTCGAGGCCCTTGGCGATGCGTTTTGCCCACTGGCTGGCATCACCCAGCTTCGGCGCGCCGGCAATCCCGGCACCGTGGCAGGCGACACAAGCGTTTTGGTAGACCTGTTGTCCGTTGACCTTGACCGGTGCGGCGGCTGCGACTTGTACGGGCGCCCGCAGCGTTTCCGTCGAGGCGACGTTGATCTGGCCGACGGGTTTCGTCTGCTCGGCGACACCGGAACCGGCGCCCAACAGCGCGTTGCGATCCTGTCGGACCCGGTTGGGGGTGTCGCGGTGATGGGCCACGAGAATATAAGTGAACAGCGTCAGCACTGCGCTGACCACAGAAATAATCAAAACGTTCTTCGCGAAGCGCTTCTCAGCCATTAGTAGTTCTCGTCGTCAGGAGCGGATTCCTAAATATAGTTGGGCACGCCTCATCTTCGTTTTAGTACACTAGAATTATTCTGCCCCGAAGAATATGCCCCGCGTGAAGAAGGTGTAGTCCGCTTCAAGCGCCCCGATACCCAAAAGGACCAACAACAACACTGGCGGGACCACAACGACATACACCAGGGCCAGCCGCTCCCAAAGCATGTGCATGAATACGGAAACGATCAATCCTGCCTTCAACAACATGAACACGATGATCAGCGACCATCTGAGGTAACCCTCGAAGTTGAAGTAGTCGACCAGATAAGACGCGGTGCTGAGAACAAACAGCAATCCCCAGATCTTGAGATAAATGCCAATCGGATGTTGTTGGCCCTCTACGTGTGCCATGATTGCCCCTACCAAAGATAGAAAACTGCGAAGATGAATACCCACACCAGATCGACGAAGTGCCAATACAGACCCATGATTTCGAC